>NZ_RAVY01000024.1:0-69124 GCF_003611625.1 Corallococcus sp. CA054B | reverse complement strand
CCCCAGCCCCCGGCCGCGCCACGGGAGGACCGGGCCGGGCTCCGGCTGCGGCTGGGCCGGCTGCTCGCGTATGCCGCCAACGAGACCAGTCAGATCCTCCGCGACAAGGTCCGGCTGGCGTTCGCCTTCATCGGTTCGGCGGTGTTGATGCTCGTCTTCGGCTTCGGCATCACGACCGACGTCGAGAACATCCGCTATGCCGCGCTGGACCTGGACCAGTCGCCCGAGAGCCGCGCGTACCTGGAACAGTTCAGCGCGGCGAAGCCCTACTTCGCCCCGACCCCGCCAGCCCTGTCCGCGGACGAGGCGCTCCGCAGGCTCCAGTCAGACGACGTCTCGGTGGTGATGGAGATTCCGCCCCGCTTCGGCCTGGACCTCCGCCGGGGCTCCGGCCCCGAGGTGCTGGCGCAGGTGGACGGCGCCATGACCTTCCGTGGCGACACCGTCGAGCAATACGTCCAGGGGGTCCACAACCGGATGCTCCGGGATCCCGCGAGCGGCTTCCACTCCGCCAGCGCGCAGGAATACACGGCCAACATCGAAGAGCGCTACCTCTACAACCCCACCTTCAAGAGCATCTACTCCATCGTGCCGAGCGTCCCGGCGCTGCTGTTGCTGCTCATCCCGGCCATCCTCATGACGGTCAGCATCGTGCGTGAGAAGGAGCTGGGGTCCATCATCAACTTCTATGTCACGCCCACAGGAAGGCTGGAGTACCTGCTCGGGAAGCAGCTGCCCTACGTGGCCATCGGCATGGCCAACTTCTTCATCCTGACCGTGCTGGCGGTGGTCGTCTTCGGCGTCCCCATCAAGGGCAGCTTCCTGACGCTGGTGGTCTGCGCCCTGTTCTACGTCACGGCGACGACAGGCATTGGGATGGTGACGTCCACCTTCACCGGCAGCCAGGTGGCGGCCGTCTTCGTCACGGCCATCCTGACCATCGTGCCGACCATCCAGTTCTCCGGCCTGCTGCAGCCGGTCTCCACGCTCCAGGGTGGGGCCAAGGTCGTCGGCTCCATCTGGCCGGCCACCTATTACATGCACGCCAGCCTGGGCGCCTTCACCAAGGGGCTGGGCGCGGGCCTCATCCTGCGGGACGTCGCCTTCCTGGCCGTGTGCGTTCCCCTCCTTCTGGCCATCAGCGTCCTCGGCCTGAGAAAGCAGGAGAAGTAGCAGTGAACTCGCTGCTGAACATCCTGTGGCTCGGGCTCAAGGAGATCCGCAGCCTGCTCAGCGACGCGGTGCTGGTCGTGTTCGTCGTCTATGCGTTCACCCTGGCCATCTACGTCCAGGCCACGGGGACCTCCAGCGAGGTCAACAACGCCTCGATTGCCTTCGTCGACGAGGACGGCTCCGCGTTGTCCAAGGAGCTGCTCAACGCCTTCTATCCGCCCCGCTTCAAGTCGCCGGAGGTCATCATCGCGGATGACATCCAGCCGGACATGGACCGGGGCCGGTTCATGTTCGTCGTGGTGATTCCGCCGCGCTTCGAGCACGACCTGCGCGCGGGGCGCAATCCGGACGTCCAGCTGAACATCGACGCGACCGCCATGCAGCAGGCGGGCATCGGCTCCGGCTACATCAAGAACATCCTCAACGACCGCATCTCCTCCTTCCTCAAGCGCACGGAGCAGACGGGGCCCAAGCCCGTCAACCTCGTCGTCCGCAAGCTCTTCAACCCCAACGGGGTGTCGTCCTGGTTCAAGAGCGTGGTGGCCATCATCAATCAAATCACCCTGCTGACGGTCGTCCTCACGGGCGCGGCGGTCATCCGCGAGCGCGAGCACGGGACGCTGGAGCACCTGCTCGTGATGCCGCTGACCTCGTTCGAGATCGCCATGGCGAAGGTCTGGGCCAACAGCCTGGTGATTCTTGTCGCGACCGGGGCTTCGCTGTTCCTGGTCGTGCACCTGGTGCTGAAGGTGCCGTTCGCCGGCTCGGTGGTGCTGTGGTTCGTGGGCGTCGTGCTCTACCTGTTCTTCGCCACGGCGCTCGGCATCTTCCTGGGGACCATCTCCCGCTCGATGGCGCAGTTCGCGCTGCTCATCATCCTGGTGGTCCTGGTGCTGATGCTGCTTTCGGGCGGCAGCACGCCCGTGGAGAGCCAGCCGAAGTGGCTGCAATACGTCACGTACCTGCTGCCTGCCCGGCACTTCGTCAGCTTCTCGCAGGTCATCATCTACCGCGGCGGAGGGCTGTGGGCCGTCTGGCGCCAGTTCCTGATGGTGAGCGCGGTGGGCGTGGGGTTCTTCGTCTACAGCCTGGCGCTGTTCCGGAAGTCCATCGCGGTGAGCAAGTAGGGCCGGGCGCGCGGAGGCTCTATCCTGTCCCGCGATGCCATTTCTGCCCCGCCTCCACCTCTTCGAGTTCCTCGACCAGTCCTGGCTGCCCGCGCCGTTGCGCAGGGGCGAGGTCGACTACCTGCACGTCGTGCTCGACAAGACGCGCCCCTATGACGGCATGGCGACGCAGCTGGCGGAGCTGCTGCGCATGGCCGGCACGAACCGGATCGTCGACCTCTGCTCCGGCACCGGCGGTCCGTGGCGCACCCTGCTTCCGGTGATACAGAAGCAGAACGCCGAGGCCGAGGTGCTGCTCACCGACCTCCATCCCACGCCAGGACTGGAGCTGCCTCCGGGCGCGCACTACCGGGACACGCCGGTGGACGCCACGCGCGTCCCGGAGGAGCTGACGGGCGTGCGGACCCTCTTCGAGGCGTTGCACCACCTCCGCCCGAAGCAGGCCCGCGCCCTCCTCGAGGACGCCGTCGCGCGCCGGGTCCCCTTCGCCGCCTTCGAGCTCACGCAGCGCTCGCTGGTCTACATCTTCTTCCAGTTGCTGCTCGTCATCCCTCTGGTGTGGGGCTTCACCCCGCTCATCCGCCCCAGGCGCTGGTGGCGGTGGCTGTTCACCTACCTGGTGCCCATCATCCCCCTGCTCGTCCTCTGGGATGGCGTGGTGTCGTCGCTGCGGACCTACGCGCCAGAGGACCTGGAGAAGCTGACGGCGGGGCTCGACGCGAATGGGTACACCTGGCACATGGGCGTCCACCGCGCGCGGGGAATGGCCATCACGTACCTCATCGGCCAGCCCGGCGAATAAGGGGCGCCCCGCCCCGGTCTCGCGACACTCCCACCGCCTTGGGGTGCCCCTTGGAAGGCAAAGGCTTGCACCCCACCCTCCGCGCTTCTTGGACCGGGAGGCGTGGAGATGCATGCAAGGAATTGGTGTGCCCTGCTGTGGTTCAGTCTGGCAGGGGTGGGCTGTGGGGGATTGCAGGAGGCGGTGGAGAACGAATCCCGTGAGGTGACCGCCCAGGCATGTCCCCCTGGGGTGGCGGCCCGGGTGGCGACGCTCACGCCCCCGGGCTCCTCGGGCTTCATGGGGGAGCTCACGAACGTCCAGGGGACGCTCTACTTCGTCACCTCCGCCTTCGACACCGGTTCGCTCCTGTGGCGCAGCGACGGCACGGAGGTGGGAACCGTCCCGCTGAAGGCGTTTCCGGGGCCCCCCGGCGTCTATCAGCCCCAGAGCCTGGTCGCGGTGGGCAACAAGCTCTTCTTCCAGACCCGCACCGACACCACCGGCAATGAGCTCTGGATCAGTGACGGAACGGCGGGCGGGACCCAGCTGGTCAAGGACATCACTCCCGGAGCGGCGGACTCCAACCTGACCAACGCCACGGAGCTCAATGGCCGCCTGGTGTTCTTCCGCTGGGTGTCGCTGCCAGGAGGCGGAGCCCGGCCGGAGCTGTGGCGGTCCGATGGCACGGCGGCCGGCACGCTGCGGGTGAAGGACTTCGGCGGACTCACGAACCTGGGCTACTACACGTTGAAGGCTGGCAACGCGTTGCTCTTCATCTTCTCCGAGGACACGGGCACCACGCTGTGGCGCACCGACGGAACGCAGGCCGGGACGACCTCCGTCAAGCGGCTGGACGCGGGGAACACCTACCTCTCGGGGGTGAGCAGCCCGGGTGAGCCGCCATTGTTCATCCTGGAGGACGGCCCCAACTCCGAGGTGTGGAAGACGAATGGCACCGCCGCGGGGACCGTGCGACTGGAGTCCTTCGGCAGGCGCGTGCACCTGCTCGGGACGCTGGGCGCGTATGTCTATCTGACGTCCGTGGACAACCCGGTGACGAAGCGGCTGCGCATCGACCGGCTCTCGCTGAGCGGCGGCGGCAAGACGGGAATCACCACCCTGCCCAATCCCTACGCATCCGACGAGTACGCGTATCCCGCCGTGCGGTCGTCCGTGGTCTCCGGCAGCGACATCTACTTCTTCGTGAGCATCGGAAGCGATGCCCCCGTGCCCAGGGACGTATCGCTGTGGGCGACGAATGGGACCGCCGCGGGGACCCGCCTGCTCTTCGACAATCCCAATGTGGAGTACGGGTACCGCTACCCGTTGTTCGCCACCGGCACGGGTCAGGTCCTGTTCGGCAGCGCGCCGGACCCCCTCGGGCCCGTCTTCCCCTACTTCACCCGGGGCTCCGTGGCGACGCAGGGCCGGCTGGCGGACATCTACTTCCCGGATTCGTTCACCCGCGTGTCCAATCGCATCTTCTTCACCGCCCTCAACGGCGCCGACGAGGGCCAGCTGTGGTCCGTGCCGGCCACCTTCAGCTGCCCGCCCGGGCTGACCGAAGCGAGGGAGTAGGCAGGGACGACGCCGGGGCGCTGAGCCGCCCCGGCGTTGAGGTACACTCCGGCGCACTCGCTGGAATGCCCTCCGACCTGCTGGAAATCTCAGACCTCATCGTCGACTACGACGTCGCGACGCTCCAGCCCCGGCCGGTGTCTCGCTCCGCCGTGGTGGCGAGGCTCATGGCGAACGGACAGCGCTCCGCCGCGCGGCTCGTGCAGCGGCTGCCCGCGTCCCATGACACGCTCGACTTCGAGGCCTGCAGCCTGGCCCTGCTGCGCTCCCACATCGAGCTGCAGCGGCTGAGCGAGGAGTTCCTGCAGGCGGACCGCCTCCGCTGCGTGCTGCTGCCCCTGTTGCAGGCGCTGCGCGACTCCGGCGTGAAGCTTCCGCTGCGCATCGTCGATGTCGGCTGCGGGCTCGGATACGCCGTCCGCTCGCTCGCGGCGCATGGGCGGCTGGGACGCGACGTTGAAATCATTGGCTGCGACATGAACGTGACGCTGATTGAAAACGCCCGGCGGCTCGCGGAAGAGGAATCCCTCTCATGCGAGCTCCGGGTGGCGAACGCGTTCCAGCTGGAACAGCCCGGCCACATCTACATCTCCACGGGCGTCCTGCATCACTTTCGCGGGGCCGACCTGAACGCGTTCTTCGCCGGCCAGTGGCAGGGGCACGCCTTCGTCCACTACGACATCCAGCACTCGGTGCTCGCGCCCTGGGGTTCGTGGATGTTCCACCAGGCCCGCATGCGGGAGCCGCTCGCGCGCCACGACGGCGTGGTCTCCGCTCAGCGCGCCCATCCCACGCAGACGCTGCTGTCGGCGGCCCGGTCCGCCACGGGGTTCACCTGCGCGTCCCTGGACGGGGCGCGCAACCTCCTCGGCGCCATGCTCCGGCCCATGACCGCCACGCTGGGAACACGCGCGGAGCTGTGGGAACCGCTCCAGCGCCACCTGGGCCCGCTGCGCTCCCGGCTGGGGCCCACTTCATGAACGCTGGCCTTCCGGTGCTGCTCGCGCTGCTCTCCGTCACCGACGCCGCGTTCTGCGGCTTCCGGGTGGCCTCGGGACGGGATGCCCGCATCTTCAAGGCCGACTACAACCGGGCCGCCGTCCGCCGGGGGATGGGGCGGGGACTCTTCACGACCGCGCTGGTGGGTGCTGGCATCGCCGGGGCCTGCCTGTTCTCACCGGGCCTGTTCCCCCAATTGCTCGTCTGCGCGCAGGCGATCCTCTGGGTGCTCCTGCCGTACGCGACCCTGACGCTGATGGGCATGGGCGTCTGGGCCGCCGCGGAGGCCGATGTGCGGACCCTGGCGAGCGTGGTGGTCCTGGGGCCGTTCACGCTGATCCGCCCCTGGGTCATCGCCATGGCGGCCGTCGTCGGCGCGTGGAAGGCGCCGGGCTTCACCGCCGCGCTCGTCACCGTCGCGGCGTGCGGCGTCCAGCTCGCGCTCGAACCCTGGCTGAACGCCGGCATGCGGCCCCGGCTCCCCCTCGTCCGCAACGGGTAGGGACCCACCCTCACGGGGCGTACGTTACCGGCGGCCCCTCCAATCCATTACATTCACATCCTCGCCTGATGGCAGAGGGGGAATGGATGGATTGGTCCAGCGTGCTGGGCAGTGCATTGATCGGCGCCGTGGCGGGAGGTGTCGTGGGACTCCTGGGCCGCGTGTTGAAACTGGGGAAGAACGTCTCGGTGGCGCTCGTCACCGTGGCGGCGTTGAGCTCGTCCATGGGCTGGCGCGCGTACCAACAACGGCGGCCCGTGGACTACGACAGCATGGTGGAGACGCTCATCGCGAACGAGTCCAGCGGCGGCCTGGATCGCTACCTGCGGCAATGGGCCCTGGCCACGAAGGACCACCCCGAAATCCGGCAGTGGTTCGAGGTCACTCCCACCATGAATCGCCAGGAGCGGCAACAGCAGTCCATTCAGCTGGCGCAGGCCGGACTGCGCCGGCTCTCCGACCGGGTCCTGATACAGCGGGCAGAAGCCCTCTCCCTGATCGTGGACCTGGCCGACGAGAAGGACTGCGCCGCGTTCGGCCGTGGCAACGTCACGGATGCTGGACTGAACCGGATCTTCAGCCTCATGGATGACGAGACACTCGGGCGCATCAGCGTCATCGCGGCCAGTGCCCTGGCCGCGGAGCTGCGGCAGTCTCCCCTGTCCCGGCAGGCCATGACGAGCGACGTGGCACAGGCCTTCGTCGAGATCAGCATCCGTGTCGGCAATCAGGACACACAGCGGCTGGCCAACAACCTCCAGCGGATGAACACGCTCGCCGATGAAGAGGCCTGCTGGACGACCCGGATCCTCTACAAGCAGATCGCGACCCTCCGGGGCCGCAACCAGGACGCCCTGGCCCTGGCGCTCGTCAGCAACTGAGCCGGGGGATGCCGGGGTTCCCGTGACACCGTGAAACAGGAAATGGCGCGTCTTTCCTGACACTTCCGGGGACCCTGCCCTGGCCTGCCTTGCCCGTCCCTCCGTCCCTTCCTAGGATTCAGGGCTCCGCTGATCTCCCCTCATCACCTGGAGTCCTCACCATGCGGTACACGCGTAAGAACATCTCCGAGCTGCTGAGCACCGTGCAGGGCAACCCCGACGTGGTGGGCTTCTGGACGTCCACCATCGGCGGCAACACGTACAACATCACCCCGTCGGCGGGCGGCAACATCCTCCAGGACATCTACAACCCGAATCGCAAGCTGTGCGAGGACGGCGGCCAGACCGTGTTCGAGGACGCGTCCCAGATCGGCTGCTACTAGCCCGCGGCCCGCGCCTTCCCTTCCGCCGTTCCACCCGCCACACGGAGGTCCCGATGCGATTCACGCGCAAGGATGTCTCGGAGTTGCTGGAGCAGGTCAACGGAGGCCCGGACGTCCAGGGCTTCGCCACGTCGAACTTCTCCAGCACCACGTACACGCTCGTCGCATCGGGGCCGGGAACGGTCTGGCAGGACCTCTTCAACTCGGCCCACCGGCTGTGTTCCGAGGACGGCGCGACGTCTCCCTCCGAGGACTGCGGCGGCGGCGCCTAGCCTGGCCCCGCGGTCCGCAGTGCCTCCCCCCGCTTCCCCCCGTCTCGCGGTCCCCTCATGAACACGCGCCTCACCCTGATCCTCAACACCCACATGCCGCAGGTGTTGGGCGAGGGGCCCCTCTTCGATGAGCCGGAGAACTGGCTCTTCGAAGCGCTGACGGAGACATACATTCCGCTGTTCCGGATGTTGGAGCGCTGGGACGCCCAGCGCTTCGCCGGCACGCTGGTGATGTCCTTCACCCCGTGCCTCTTCGAGCAGCTCGTCGCCTGCGAGGAGCGCTACACGGGTTACCTCCAGCTGCTGAAGCGCATCGCCACGCGCGAGCTGGAGCGCACGTCGCGGTTGGACCTCTACAACCGCTACGAGAAGTACCCCCAATCCCTGTCGGACGAGTCGCTCGCGCGGGTGCACCGCACCGCGGGCATGTACCTGCGGCGCGTGGAGGACAGCCTCGCGTTCCTGCGCCAGCACAGCCTGCGGGACGTGTTCGCGTCGCTGGGGCGCAATCGGCCGTCCAACGTGCAGCTGTGGACCTCCACGCCGCAGCACAACTTCCTGCCCTTCTTCCAGCCCGCCGTCGCGGACCGGCTGGTGGCGCGGGGCGTGGAGTCCTTCCAGGACACCTTCGGCCGCGAGCCGGACGGCCTTTGGCTGCCCGAGTGCGCCTTCCAGCCGGGGCTGGAGCGCGTGCTCACGCGCCATGGCATCCGCCGCACCGCGCTCAGCCTGACAGGCATTGGCGCGTCCCAGGCCCAGGACCCCAGCGGCGTGTTCCGCCACGAGGACCTGGAGGTGCTGGTCCACGACTACCGCATCGGGCTGTACCTGTGGAAGTCACCCGAGTCCACGTTCCCCGCGCACCCGGTGTACCGCGAGTTCTTCCGGGACGTGGGCTTCGACCTGCGGCCTGAGTACTTCGAGGAGCTGGGCGTGCCCGTGCCCGCGAACAAGCGGGGGCACGTGTGGACGGGCCTCAAGTACCAGGCGGTGACGGGCCAGAAGGTCGACCTGGGCCAGAAGGCGCTCTACGACGTGGAGGCCGCCCGCGCCCAGGTGAAGCATCACGTGCGCGAGTTCTGGGAGCTGTTGGACTCGCGCCGCTCGCTCGTCCAGGACGGGCAGACGTTCGTGCTCGCGTTCGACACGGAGCTGTTCGGCCACTGGTGGCATGAAGGCATCGACTGGCTGGAGGGCATCATGCAGCCCGCCGCGCCCGTTGAAATCCAGGCCGCCACGCCGCCGCCCGAACCGCCGTCGCTGCCCCGGCTCTACTATTCGACGTGGGGGCGCGACTTCTACAGCGAGCACTGGCTGACGCCGGGCAACGCGTGGATGTACGCGCTCATCAAGCTGGTGGAGGCGCAGCTGCCGGAGCCGGTGGACGCGGAGACGCGCGAGACGTGGCGCCGCTTCGAGGTCTTCAGCGGCAGCGACCTGCTGTTCATGATTCCGGACCCGACGCAGCGGGACCGGGCGCGGGCGCTGTTCCTCGCGCGCTACGCGGACGTGGTGTCGCGGCTGAAGGACTTCTCCTCCGAGCTGCTCACGTCGTTCCCGGTGGACCCCTTCAAGTGCGTGCTCATCCAGGTGAGCAAGGCCGGTGAGCAGGAGCAGCCGCCGTTCCTCTTGCGCCGGCTGTCGCTGGAGGGCGTGAACACCGGGGCGCGCCGGGAGCTGACGCTGGACGCGGAGGTGCTGGAGGTCGCGGGCCTGCGCGTCGCGTTCCAATACTTCCTGTTGCACCCGCAGGGCCGCTACGCGCTGCGCGTGGAGGGCTCCGAGCGCGAGCACGTCTTCCAGATGCCGGACTACGGCGTGCCGCTGCTCATCGCACCGGACACCCGCACCTATCCCAAGTACGACCCGGAGGTGCTGTACCAGAAGCTGGGTGAAATCTGGGAGGGCGACCAGCGGCTGCCCTTGAAGATGAACCCCACGCTGCGCAGCCGCCACATGTACACGCGCGCGCAGGTGATGGAGGTGCTCGCGGGCAAGCGGACCGCCGTCTTCAAGTACAACAAGGAAGGCTACGCGCTCCTGCGCTTCCGCGACCGGAGCCCGGCCCCCGCGTGCGTCGTCTTCGACGACGCGGTGACGCTCAGCGACGCGGGCACGTACATCCAGGCGGGTGAGCTGTCCGTGCCCGTGGTGAACGACCCGGCGGCCATCGCGAGCCATGACTTCGATGCGGTGGTCTTCACCTGCTCGCTCAACTTCGAGTCCGAGGTCCCGCACGTCCGCGCGCTGCTGGAGGTGGCCACGCGCAGGCGGCTGCCGGTGGTGTCGCTGTACGACGACATCCTCTATTACGACCTCTTCGACGGGCTGGAGCCGGACCCTGGCCTGTTCTTCCGCGTGGCGGTGCCGGAGCAGGACGCGCTCGCGAAGCCGGCCCTGGCGGACTACGGCCCGCGCAACCTGCTGGGCGTCTTCGGCACGGACACGGTGCAGGGCAAGTTCACCACGCAGGTCTACCTGCGCGAGGCGCTGGCGAAGCACGTGCGCGTGCGCCACCACGCCACGGAGCCCACGGGCATCCTGCTGGGCTCGGACACGGGCTACTCGCGCGTGCTGCGCGTGGAGCCCCCGCAGCGGCTGGCGTTCGAGCGGCGGCTCATGGCGGAGCTGGCGAAGGACTGCGACCTGGTCATCACCGGCGGGCAGAACGGCCTGCTCTATGTGCCGCAGGGCCTGGACCGCCGGGCCAACGCCTCCACGCTCATCTACGAGACGTTCCTGCCGCGCCTGGTGGTGCTGACCGTGGCGGTGGACACGAAGCCCGAGGACGTCATCGCGACGCGCGAGTACGTGGAGTCGCTGGCCCGCGAGCACCACGTGCCCTGCACGGTGGTGGGCCTGGCGATGATGGGCGGGCGCAAGCTCCTGGGCAGCCGCTGGACGGAGACGTGGTTCCTGGGCGTCCGGGATGAGGTCCTGGAAGAGGCGCGCCGGAAGATGGAGCAGCACACCGGCCTGCGCGTCCACGCCATCCCGGAGGAAGTGGACGCGCTGGCGCGGAGCGTGCTCACGCACCTGTGATGGAAGCGGGCGGCGAGATGCAGTCAGAAGAGGCTCCCGGGCTGCGGCAGTCGGCGCGCTATCTCGCCGCGCTGCTGCGGCTCTTGCGTCCCGCGTGGGGCTCGCTCGTCAGGAGCGCGCTGCTGGGCCCGATCATCGCCGGGCTCCTGCTCATCCCGCCCTTCCTCACGCGGCTGTTGTTCGACCACGTGTCATCCCCGCAGGACCTGGGGCTGTTGCACGTGCTGGTGCTGAGCATCCTCGCCGCGTCGGTGGCGGCGGCGCTCGCGGAGTCGCTGTTCGGCTACTACTCGTCGTACCTCACGGTGAAGCTGGAGAGCTCCGCCGCGCTCTACCTCTTCAACCACCTGCAGCACCTGCCGGACCGCTTCTTCTCCCGCCGTCAGGTGGGGGAGCTCACCAGCCGCTTCGACGACGCGAAGGCGGGCATGGCGCTGGTGCTGGGATTGATCCGGCTGGTCTTCTCACAGCTCACCTTCCTGATCGTCATCCCCTTCACCCTGGCGTCGTTCCACTGGGAGCTGGCGCTCGCGGCCGTGGCCACGCTGCCCCTGGTGGTGGCGGTGCCGCTCGTCATCGGCCGCGCCATGGGGCTCGCGTGGCAGGAGGTGACGGGCGTCCACGGGGCCATCCAGGCGCTCCAGGTGGAGACGCTGCGGCAGAGCCGCACGACGAAGGTGCTGGCGCTGGAGCCGTTCGTCTACCAGCGCGCCGCGGGGCTCATGCAGTCCGTGCTGCGGGCGCACCTCAAGGCCCACGGGGTGGAGGGGCTGCTGCGGCTGTTCGAGCGCTCGGTGGAGGCCGCGCAGACGGCGCTGTTCACCTGGCTGGGCTGGCGGCTCATCCTCCAGGGGAAGCTGACGCTGGGCGGCTTCGTGGCCTTCGTGGCCTATGCCGCGTACCTGCGCGGGCCGGTCATCGAGGTCATTGGCTTCGTCACCGGCCTGCAGCAGCGCGGGGTCCACCTGCGCCGCTTCTTCGAGTACCTGCACGAGACGCCGGAGCAGGACCCTGCGCGCTCGCTGACGCCGCCGGCTCCGGTGACCCAGCGGCTCTCTGGCGAGGTGGAGCTGGAGGACGTGTCCTTCGGCTACCTGCCCGGGCAGGACGTGCTGCGCGAGGTGAGCGCGCGCATCCGGCCCGGCTCGGTGGTGACCATCGTCGGCTCCAGCGGCTCCGGGAAGACGACGCTCGCGAGGATGCTGACGCGGCTGGAGGAGCCGGCCCGGGGGCGCGTGCTGTTCGACGGGCAGGACGCGCGGACACTGGAGCTGTCCGACCTGCGCCGGCAGCTCGCGGTGGTGTGGCAGGACGTGGAGCTGTACCACGGCACCGTGCGCGACAACCTCACCCTGGGGCTGCCCGCAGTGAGCGAGGAGGACCTGCGGCAGGCCGTGCGGCTGTGCGCGCTGGAGCCCGTCCTCGACGCGCTGCCGCAGGGCCTCGACACGCCGGTGGCCGAGGCGGGCGCGAGCCTCTCCGGCGGACAGCGGCAGCGGCTGGCGCTGGCCCGGGCGGTGCTCCGCGACGCGCCGGTGTTGCTGCTGGACGAAGCCACCTCGCAGCTCGACGTGGAGACGGAGTCCGCCATCGTGCGGGCGCTGCTCGCGCGGGCCCGGGAGCGCGGACAGACGGTGCTGTTCATCACGCACCGGCTGGCCAACGCGCCCCTGGCCGACGAGGTGTGGATGCTCGCGGGAGGCCGGCTGGTGGGCCAGGGACCGCACGCGGAGCTGCTCGCGCGCTGCGCTCCGTATCAGCGGCTGTTCCGTGCGGGCATGGGCGAGGCGGACGCCGCCTGACGCGGCGGACGGAAAGGTTCTGGTCATGGCGCACGAACTCCCACGCCCCACCGCACCGCTGCCGATTCTGGAGGACCCGGACCACGCCGGTCTCTTCATCGTGCGGCGCATTGGCACGCTCGCGTTGCTGCTCGTCCTGGCGCTGGGCGCGGGGATGGCGCTCGCGGGCTCGCTCGTGCACCTGACCGTGTCCGTTCCGGACGCCGTCCCGCCCCGCACGGAGACCGTGTCGCTGGGCACCTATGTGGTCCGGCAGCTGAAGCTCTGGAGCCCTTCGCGGCCGGGAGGCGCCTCGCCGTGAAGAAGGTGGGCATCATCGACAGCGGCGTGGAGGTGGCCTTCCTGCGCGAGCACGCGATGCACCTCGCCGGGGCGGCGTCCTTCTCGCTCGACCTGGAAGCGCAGGTGCTGGAGGCGCGCGCCTACGAACGGGAGGAGCTGGAGGCGTGGCGGGACGGCACGGGCGCGCTGGACCTGGAGGACACGCACGGGCACGGCACGGCCGTCCTGAGCATCCTCTACGACCAGGTCCGTCCCTGGCCGGACGTGGAGGTCTACGTCGCCCGCGTCCTCGACCGGAACAGCCGCGGACACTCGCTGTGCCTCGTGGAGGCGATGGGGTGGATGCTCGATGAGGTGGGCGTGGACGTGCTCAACCTGAGCCTGGGCACGTTCCACCACGCGCTGGAGGCGCCCATGCGGGAGCTCACGGACCGCGCGGCGGCCCGGGGCGCCATCATCGCCTCCTCCGCGGGCGGCATGCCCACCCTGCCCGCGCAGCTGGAGTCGGTGGTGTCCGTGGGCGACCCCGCCCTCATGGAGCGCGTGGGCGCGGACGTGAAGGTGGACCACGTCGTGAAGGAGCGGGAGGTGAAGCTCTACATGGGTGGCCACTGGATGCAGGTGCCCATGACGACGAGCTTCGCCTGCGCGGTGGCGGTGGCCGAGGTGCTGCGCGAGGGAGCTCCGCCAGGCTGGCGGCGCAGGCAGGGCTGAGCGCCTCACGGCGTGGGCTGCGTCACCTCCAGGTTGACGTCACCCAGGTCCAGCTCATCGCCTTCCTTCAACTTCAACGTCCGGCGCAGCCGTCCCTGGGTCGGACCGCCCTGGATGACGAGGACGCGCTCACCCGCGCGCACGCCACTGATGAAGAAGCGGCCTTCCTCATTGGAGGGCTGCGCCAGGGCGGTCTGCTCACCCTCAATGAAGATGAACGCGTTGGAGACGGGCGCCTTCGTGGTTGCGCTCAACACGCGGCCTCGCACGGAGGCAGGCGCCGACGTATGAATCTCCACTTCGAGCACCGCGCCCGTGCCGGGAGACGCCAGGGCCTCGCCGACGGAGCCATCCACCGTGCGAGCCATCAGCTTCACGGGCTCGGGCGGAACGTCGCGCAGCTCGAAGCGGTCGCCGGAGAACTCGAAGGGCCCCGTGCCTTTGGGAAGGAAGCCCTTCTGGAGTTGGAGCACCAGGGTGAAGCCCCGGACGGGTTCGCCCTTGCGCACCACGCGGCCACGGAGGAAGGCCGAGGGCCGCAGCCGCACGACCACGTCCCGGTCGGCCGTCACGGACACAGGCTCGCTCGAGCGTCCGCCGTTGCGCGCGGACAGCAGCACGCGACGCGCGGCGGAGCCTCCCACGCGGGTGAGGGGAATGGCGAAGCGGCCCTCGTCATCCGTGGGCGTCATGGACAGGGGGATGCCCTGTGCCTCCGGCGTCGTGAGGGTGATGACAGCGCGGGGAGAAGGCGAGCCATCCGGTTCCAGGACGACGCCCCGGTATTCGTTCGCGTCGTGCTTCTCCTCCCAGGTGAACTCGACCTGGACCGTCCTTCCCGCTTCCACCCGTACCTTCTGCTGTTGGCCCGGGTCGAAACGGCCGCGCGCCGTGAGCAGGAGCGTGTAGTCGCCCGAAGGAAGCACCATGCGGAAGGTACCTCCCGCGGTCACGACGACATGGCCCAGGCCTGGAGTCATGTCTTGCGGCACGTCATCCGCCAGGGCCGTCACCTCCATCATCGCGTCCGGAAGCGCCCCCCGGCCCGCGCGCACCCGGCCCTCCACGGTGCCCGTGCCCTCCAACGTGAAGTCCGCCTGGACCGTGCGGCTCGCCTCCACGGTGACGATCTGGCGGACGCCCGTCGTCGCCCCCTCATGGCGTGCGGAGAGGGACGTGAGGCCCGTGGCGAGCCCCTCGAGCCGGTAGCGGCCGTCCGTGTCGGTGCGGGCGTCGATGGAGCTCGCATCCGTTTCATTGCGCCCGATGCTGACGCCCGAGACCCGGGCCGCGGCCACCGGCGCGCCGCTCCGGTCACGCACCTGCCCCTCCACCGCGCCGTCGCGTGAGAGCTTGAACTCCACGGGGAAGCTTTCACCCTGGTTGACCGTCAGGCCCCAGCGGGTGGCGGGCGAGAAGCCCGGGGCCGTGACCTTCGCGTCGTAGCTGCCGGGAGCAAGCCCTCGCACGACGAAGTGCCCCTCGGCGTCCGACATGGCGACAGCGGGGTCTGCGTCCGCGCCGGAGAGGCTGACGTCGACACGCGCTCCGGCGAGTGGAGCGCCCTCGGACTTCTCCAGCACACGGCCCTCCAGCACCGCGCCCGGTCCCAGTTGGATGCGCACGTCGCGCACGGTGCTGCCGGCGACGCAGAGCACCGGCAGGTCGAGCGCGCCGGACTCCTCGCCTCGCCGCGCGGACAGCAGGTGGGAGCCGGGCTCCACCTCCACGGAGAAGCCACCCTGCGCGCCCGTCGTCACCGCCTGGGAGGGATTGCCGCCCACCCGCACCTCGGCGTCCGCGGCTGGCAGGCCCTTCGAGTCCACGACGAAGCCCTCGATGACGCTCGCCAGTCGGAACGCCAGCGTCAGCGGGCCGTCCGTGGGAATGCGCAGGCGGTTCAGCACCACGCGCGCGTAGCCAGGGGGCCGCGCCTCCAGCAGGTAGGTGCCCGGGGCAAGGCCGTCGATGCGGAAGTTCCCCCGCTCGTCGCTCGTGGCATAGACGCGCTCGTCATCAGGAGCGTCCGCGCGCTGCCAGACCTCCAGCTCGCGAGCATGCGCGGTGAGGACGACCTCCACGAGCGGCAGCGGTTCATTCGAGCCACGCACCACCGTGCGGCCGGTGAGCGATTGCGCGGGCTCCAGGGAGATGCTCAGCGCCGTGCGCGACTCACCCAGAGGGCGGACCACCTCGCGCAGCAGTGGGGCCCGGCCCGGAGCGCGCACCGCCACCAGATAGCGGCCAGGCCCCGAGGCGAGACGGACGTGTCCCGCTGGATCCGTGAGGCCGGAGCCCGTCAGCGTCCATGCGGACGCCCGCGCGCCCGGTGCGTAGAGCCGCACGGTGGTTCCGAGTGAAGGCTTCCCATCCGCGAGCACCTCCACGTCCAGGAGGCCATCCGCGTCACTCGGGGACTGCGATGTCGGGAGTCCTTCCACGGGGCCGGAGCGTGCCGGTGTGGACGCGAGGTTCGTGGGACGCTTCCGCGTCAGTGTGGCTTCCGCGTTGCCCTCCGGCGCGGCCGGTCCTCCAGAGCGCAGGGCCAGGAACAGCACGAGGCCGCACGCGACCAGGAGCACCACCCCACCGATGAGCCACCTGCGCATGACCGCCGTCCTCGTCCCCGCCTCCGGGGGGATTCCCGCAGGCAGTATCCCCCGAAGCGCCGCGCGCGTCCCGCCTTGCCCCCGAAGCCATCTGGACGGTGGGGTTCCCCCTGGAAAGGGAGCCGCGAGGTGACACACGATGACGCCATGCTCCTGAAGCATCTCTACAAGCTCAGCCTGGAGGCACCGAATCATTGGTGCTTCTTCATTGGCCTCGGTCGGGAGACGGATAGCACGCTCGACGGGCTTCGCATCGAGCGGTTGGACGCGTACATCCACGGATTCAGGAACGCGCAGCGCGAGCGGTCCGAAGAGTACCTGGAGGCCGCCGCCTTCTTCACCTGGTTGAGAGAGGTGGGCGAATTTCCGGGTCAGGGATGGCAGCGGAAGTATTACGTGGATGAGCGCGGGAGGGGTGCCAGTCCGCCCCGACATCCGCCTCCCGGCTCACATGGAAGCGGTTCAAGCCGCGCGCTGACGGCGTGCAGCAAGGTCGTGTCCCGAATGCTTTCCGCGCTCTGGGTGACAGGTGCAGCACAGGGCTTGCCAGGTCGTTGGGTCGGCCCGTGGCCGCGTGCCACACTTTCTCCATGGCTGACACGCTACCCACGGACGCAGCCCCTCCCCCCAGCGGCATCGAGCGCCGCAAGTTCCGCACGTGGCTGGTGGCCTCGCCCACGTTGAGGAACTGAGGCTACCGGGGCGCCGGCCGGAACCACGTGGGCTCGGCGCGGACCGTCGTGCCGCCCGTGAACATGCCTCCGGTGAAGAAGGCATCCTCGAAGAAGTGGTACGGGTGGACGAGCTCCGGGCGGCTCACGGCCTCCAGCTTCGCGGCGAGCTCGTCAGGAATCCGCACGTCGAGCGCATGCAGGTTCGCCTCCAGCTGCTCCATCCGCGTCGCGCCGATGAGGGTGGACGCCACGCCGGGCCGGCGCGTCACCCACGCGAGCGCCACCTGCGCGGGCGACCGGTCCAGCTCCGTCGCCACCTCGCGCAGCACGTCCACGATGGCCCAGTTGCGCTCGGTGAAGAGCTTCTCGAAGCCCGGGTTGCCTCCGCCCTGGATGGACGGCAGCCGTCCCTCGCCCTTCGCCTGCGTGCCCTCGCGGGTGTACTTGCCGGACAGGAGCCCCGACGCCAGCGGGCTCCAGGGCGTGATGGACGCGCCCAGCGCCAGCGCCGCGGGGATGTGCTCGCGCTCGATGTTGCGCTCCACCAGCGAGTACTCCAGCTGCAACGCGGCGACGCGCTCCCAGCCCTCCTGCTCCGCCAGCGTCTGCGCGCGAGCGAAGTACCAGGCCGGCACGTCCGACAGGCCGATGTAGCGGACCTTGCCCTCGCGCACGAGCGCGTCGAGCGTGCGCATCACCTCCTCCACCGGCGTCATGCCATCCCACGCATGCAGCCAGTACAGGTCCACGTAGTCCGTCTTCAGCCGCCGCAGCGAACCCTCCAGCGCGCTGCGGATGTTCTTGCGGCCGTTGCCGCCCGCGTTCGGGTCCCCGGGTTGGGTGTTGATGGTGAACTTCGTCGCGATGACCGCGCGGTCACGGCCGCCGGCCTGGGCGAAGTAGTCCCCGATGATGGCTTCACTGGACCCGCCCGTGTAGCCATCCGCGGTGTCCACGAAGTTGCCACCCGCCTCAAGGTAGCGGGCGAGGATGCGGTGGGCGGTGTCCTTGGGGCTGCCCCAGCCCCATTCAGTGCCAAAGGTCATGGCGCCCAGGCACAGCGGGCTCACCCGCAGGCCGCTGCGGCCCAACAGGTGGTACTGCGCCAGCGAATCGATGCGTGCGTTCGTCGTCATGGAATGCCCCCGTGTTGGATGCGCACAAGGTGCCTCCCGGAAGCCGCCGGATGAAGACGCGGAAGTTGCACGGACTGTTTAGACTTTCTTCGAAATGGCCCTGACACCCCTCAACGCCCTGACCGTGTTCGTCACCGTCGCCCGCCGGCGCAGCTTCAGCCAGGCCGCGAAGGAGCTGGGCGTGTCCTCGTCCGCGGTGAGCCAGGCGGTGCGCCAGTTGGAGGAGAAGCTGGGGCAGGCGCTGCTCGCCCGCACCACGCGCAGCGTGTCCCTCACCGAGGCGGGACAGCGGCTGCTGGACGAAGCCGGCCCGGGCCTGCAGTCCGCGCTGGCGGCGCTCGAACACCTGGCCGCCGGAGGCACCCCGGAGGTGACGGGCTCGCTGCGCCTGTCGGTGCCCGCGTTCTCCGTGTCACCCGTGGTGGAGCCGGTGCTGCCGCGCTTCGTCGCGGCCTACCCGCAGGTGCAGGTGCACGTGTCCGTGCAGGACGGGTTCGTGGACATCGTGAAGGAGGGCTACGACGCTGGCATCCGGCTCACGGAGGCGGTGCAGCGCGACATGGTCCAGGTGCGCCTGACGCCGGCCTTCCGCTTCGTCGTCGTGGGCACGCCCGCGTATTTCGAAAGGCACGGGACGCCCCGGCATCCCCGGGACCTGGGCCACCACACCTGCCTGGGATACCGCTCGCCCTCGACGGGGCTGCCCTACCACTGGGAGTTCGAACAGGGGACGAAGGAGCTCACCGTGCCGGTGAAGGGGCCACTCACGTCGGACAGCTCCGCGATGATCCTGAACATGGCCCGCCAGGGCCTGGGGCTCACCTACATCGCGGAGATCCAGGCGACGGCCTGGCTGCGCGACGGCGTGCTGCTGCCCGTGCTGGAGGACTGGGCCCCGAGCGTCCCCGGCCTCTTCCTGTACTACCCCCACCGGGCGAGGGCCTCGCGTCCGCTGCGGGCCTTCATCGAAATGGCGCGAGAGCAGCTCCCCCGCCGCTGAGCCGGGTGACGGCGGCTCGCGCCGCGACAGGCTACGCTGCCCGCCTCGAAGGAGCCGTATGCCCAAGGCCGTGGCCGCTCGACTCCCACTCGAGCAGGCGGGCATGCTGTACGTCGCGGAGTCCCCTTCTCAAGGACAGGAACATGGCGCAGCACGGACAGCGTGTCGGTCTCTTCATGGCGCTCACGATGGCGGCGGTCCTGCTGGGCGCTCCCGCTCACGCGGCGGATGCCGGGGTCGAAGGCAGGGACGCGGGCACGGCCGCCACGCCGGAGAAGGACGCCAGTGCGTCCCAGGGCGCCGGCCGCTGCACGGGCAAGGCGAACTTCTGTGGCGTCTTCTCCCAGATGTACTGCAGCAGCCAACCTGGATGTGCCTACATGTTTGGGTCCAATATGTGCGGCGGCGTGGCCATCGCGTGCGAGAAGGCCACCAACGAAGCGTTCTGCAAGAAGATCAAGGGCTGCTCCTGGAAGTAGCCCGCTCGCACACCCAGGGACGCCATGCCGAAGCGCGAATTCGACGAGGGTATCGACACCGCGACCCTTCCCCGCATCTCCATCCTGTTCATCCCCTTCGACGCGGCGAAGAAGTTCTACAAGGCCAACACGACCAAGGGCGTGAAGGGGCTGAGCGCGACGTGGGATGACACGGGGGCGCGGGTGGACGGGGCGAACCTCGCGAACCCGCTCGTCCCCAGCATGGGCGCCAGCGCGTTCCTGCAGGGGCCGGACATCGCCGCGAAGCTCGCGGACATCGTGCAGCAGGAGTGCGACCTCATCCGCAACATGCACGTCCGCGACGCCGACTATGACGACAACCTCCAGTCCTGGCTGGAGAGCAACGGCCCCCAGGCGGCGGACACGTCCCATTGGAGCGACCGGCGCAAGAGCCGCATCGAGCGGAACCTGCGCGGCTACAAGCACTACCCCGTCTTCATCTTCCTGTCGGAGAACCCCACGGGCTCGCCCTTCCCGGACCGCATCGACGTCTCCGGCCTGGGCATGTCCTACGTGCGCAAGCACCTGATTGACGACGCGACGGTGAAGGGCATCAAGCACGTCAACGAGATTGCCCTCTACCTGCGCGAGGACATCGACGGACAGCTGGACAACGTGAAGGAGGACGGCTTCTACCTGGAGGCGACCACGCTCACGCGCAAGACGGCGTCCATCCAGACGAAGCTGAAGTCCAAGGACGAGTACATCCTCAAGGTGACGCTCGGGAACCGGTATGGCTATTCGGTGACGGTGGCCGGGGTGCACCTGCGCGCGTCGCTGACGGGCTCCAATCCGCACGAGCGGCAGGTGGAGCGCAATGCCTTGCAGGCCTTCTGCAAGTCCGAGGGCATCCAGGTGATGGTGGGGGACTTCAACATGGACCTCCAGGAGACGGCCCAGGGAAGCCGGGGCGTCTTCTTCGACGGCCGGCCGGAGACGCAGCCCACGTACATGCTGGCCCACAAGAGCAGCGAGGCCATCCCGCTCTTCCAGCAGCAGTATTCGAACTCGGCGGGCAACGCCCACTACATGGGCTACTACCAGGCGGACACGGAGCACCTGGAGCTGTCCGGTCCCGGCATGTACGGCCTGATGGGCGCCAGCGGCTCCCGGCACCTGAAGTCCGAGGGCAAGTACTACTCGGACCATCCCTCCATCTACCTGCAGGTGAAGTCCACGCGCCTGACCGACGAGGCGCGCGACAAGATCTTCCGGCGGAAGATCTTCCGCATCGTGAAGCCCAAGTAGTAGGCCGCTCGCGTCAGTACACGTAGGGCGTTTTGCGCGCCCACTCCGTCTTGCCGTAGTGCTTGTGGAGGTACGCGAAGGCCTTCTTCGCCTCCGGGGTGTTCTGGCCGCAGCCGCGCTTGCTGGAGCGGACCGCTCGGAACAGCGCGATGGGCGAGCGCGGGTCCTGCGGGTGCGCCTTCGCCCAGTCCAGCGCCACGCGGGAGAAGAAGGCCACGGAGGAGCCCGCCTCGTTGATGGCCTTCCACTCCGCGGCGGCGTCCGCCCGCTCCTCCGGGCTCGCGAACGGGAGCGGCGTCTTCAGCGGATCCTCCAGGTCCTTCGGCCCCGGCACGCACCAGCCATTGCGGTACCAGCTCAGGTCCTCGGTCAGGTCCAGCTTCGGGGAGACGTTGGCCAGACGGTCCCTGGCGGGCTCCAACCTCGCGGAGACGACCGGCAGCCCCATGATCAGCAGCCGCGCGTCGAACTGACGCTCCTCCGCCGTGGGCCGCCCCACGATGGCCAGCAGCTCCGCGCGCGCCTTGGGCTCCGTCTCCGCGAGCGTGGTCGCCTGGGCCTTGAGCATGGCGTCATCCCCCACCACCGCGGCGCGGGCGAACACCGCCCACGACAGCTGCCGGCGCAGCTCGGGGGTCAGCGTGGGAAGCGCGGCCCATTCGCGCAGCCGGCGCGTGGGGACATGGGACTCCAGGAAGGTGGCCCGCGCGGCGCTGAGTCCCATCGGTGCACGGCCGTCCTGCTGGGGGGCCGTGACGAATTCCTCCACCAGGAACTGGGCCGCGTTGCGCAGGGCCTCGTCCCAGCCGTGCGCCAGATGCATGCGCTCCTCGCGCAGGGCGTTATCCGTGGAGGGCTGGTCGCGCACCAACTCCAGGGGAATGGCGTCCAGCCGCGCCCGGGCCTCCGCCAGCTGTCCCCGCTCCCGCAGCAGTTGCACGGAGCGCCACGCGAGCGTCATGCCCGCGGGGGACTCCACCGGCACCGCTGCCGCGTCCGTGAGCAACTGGGGCACCTCCGGCGCGTCCGCGCGGGCTGATAGCAGCGCGAGCACGAGCCAGGGCTGATGCCCGGACTTCTTCCAGCGGGCCACGGCGGTTGCGTAGGCCTTCGCGGGCCATGGCGCGGCTGGAGCGTCCGTCTCCTCGAAGGGAGAGGCGGACATGAGCCGGAGCCACTCGAAGAGCTCCGCCGCGCGAGGCTTCAGCCCCGGGCAGGTGACGGCGTTGCCCTCCGCGTCGACCCCCAGTGAGAGGCCGGCCAGCTCCGACTCCAGCCCGGAGCCCGTCCCCTTCTCCAGCACCCGCGAGAACAGCTCGCACCGCCAGGTGTCCCGCGACAGGCGCAACCGCACGAGGGACAGCAGGCGGCGCGCGGGGCCGTGCACCTCGCGCAGCTTCGGATCCGCGAGCACCTTCTGGATGGCCTCCTCCGCCCGGGTGAAGCGCGCGAGCGAGTCCTCGTCCAGCTTGCGCGCCTCGTAGTAGTCGTCCGGCTGGGAGAACAGCGCCTCGCGAACGCGGGTGCGCGCCACGAGATACGCGGCGAGGACCCGGTAGGGAGAGTCCGCGGCACTGGCGATGTTCTGGAAGGCCTCCGCCGCCTCCGTGAACTTCCCGCAGTACAGGTGCATGGACGCGGCCTGGTAATCGCGCTCGGCCTGCCTGCGCGCCTTCTCCCGCGGCGTCAGCGACTCCTCGATGCCCGACGCCGGGTCGGCCAGGGTGCAGCCCTTGCTGAAGACGTTGTCCTGGTTGCCACCCCACTCCTTCAGCAGGGCCGGGCGCTGCTTCCATTCCTTCGCGAGCGCGCGGGCCGTGGCCGCGGCATGCAGGAAGGCATCGCCGTGGATGTAGGCGTCGTTGGAGGCGTACACCAGCTGGTTGACGTCCACCTGCGGCAGGTCCTTGAAGGCTGCGACCTCCTGCCGGACGGCGGTCCATTGATCGCGGGCCCAGCTCGGGTCGGGCCCATAGCGGGACTCCGCGTCCATCCACCCCGCCACCAGGTGCTTCTGCTCATCCGCCGTGGTGGGGATGCCCATCATCGAGCGAAAGGCGAAGGCGAGGTACGGCGGATCGAAGGTGCGGCGGAGGATGCCCAGGCGCCCGGCGGCGTAGTGGCTGAAGGGCTGGTCGGGATTGTCCACGACGTAGAAGCGGGGCTCGGGCCCGGAGTCAGGTCCACAGGCGTCGGCGATGACAGGAGGCAGCAGGACCGCGAGGCCCACGAGCCCCAGGACTGTTCTTGCGTTCTTCATGGTCGGGTCTCCGCCACGGCGCGAGCGAACGCATCAGGCGTCCACGGCCGGGGGTTGAAGAGATAGAGGGTCGAAACGCCAGGAGGCACGGGCTGCCACTCGTCCATGGCCAGGCCCATGCTGCCCGAGCACGGACGGGGCAAGCCGCGCGCGAACCGGGCACGCCAGGCCGGCGCGTCCGGGCCCATGCGGAAGAGCTGCGGCACCACTTCGTCCACGGGCGCGCGCGCAATCCAGCTGCCGGTCACACACCACGACGCGAGCCCCGTGATGGACAGCGGCATCCCCGGAGGCAGGCGCGCGCGCAGCCGCTGGAGCAGGTCGACGTAGGCGTCGTATTCCGATGCACGGGCATCGAAGTCCAGTTGCAGCGCCGTCACGTCAGGGCGGCGGCGCACGAGCGCCTCCAGACTCCCAACCAACGACTCCAGGCGCTCCGGGCCGAAGCGCGCGAGCGAACTCCCCGGGAGCATCTGCAACCGCACGGTGGCCTTCAACGCCGTGCCCGAAGGAACCCGGAGCGGCTGCCTGCGGGGCAGCACGTGGACGTCCTCGTCCGTGAGGTCGAGCGTCGCGAGCAGGAAGGCGACGTCCACCGCCCGGCCCTCCAGGAAGCGCAGGTCCTCCGGCCGCTCCCAGGCCCAGAGGACCAGGCGGGGCGGCGGCGACACCGGCGTGGACACCGACAACGGCAGGCACAGCAGCGTGAGGACGGCGGTGGCCCGCAGGCCGCGCCGTGGGCCGGGTGCCGCATGCGGAATGGGAGAGTCGGGGAGCATCGCGGCCAAGGAGCCACGGCCGGGCACCCTGCCCGGCCGGCGTGGCGACATTTAGCAACCCATGCGCCAACCCGTCCCGGTCATGAGTCCAGGATCTCCCTCAGCACCAGCATCTTCGCCACCGGCGCCACGAAGGTGAGCTGGCGCATGCGGATGAGGTTGCCCCGGTAGTCGCGAGCGATCTTCTTGTTGTTCTTCCCGAACTCGTCGAGGTCTCCCCAGTCCAGGAACTCGGTGAACCACACCGAGTCCTTCACCTTGGGCTGCTTCTTCGTCGAGCGGTCGAAGAGGTCGTCTTCCTGATTGTCGTCTTCCTCCGCCTGGAAGAGCTTCGCGCCCATCGAGTCGACGACGGTCTTCATGCCGTTGACGTTGCCGTGTTTGAAGTACAGCTCACACGCCGGCATGATCAATTCCTTGAGCTTGCGGGTGTGCTCCTCCTCCGGGCTCAGGGTGTACTTGGCCGTGTTCGCGGACGCGAGCAGGGTGCCAATGGAGGTGACCTCCTGCTCGGAGCGGAAGTCCAGCTGGAGGTAGGGGCGGACCTCCGCGGCGAAGGTCATGTTGGGGTGGAGCAGGTCGTAGAAGGTGAGCCGGGTCCGCGCGATGCACTGGAGCGCGTCCGCATTGGAGATCCAGATGGGCAGCGAGTGCCGGGGCTCGGTCAAGAAGAGCACGGCCAGGAAGGACACCAGGGCGGACTCGACGGTGAGGTGCGCGGGCCCCTCCACCACCGTGCGCTTCTGCCCGAAGGCCTTCAGCTTGGGTTGGTAGAGCAGCGTCTTCTCCAGGAAGTTCGCCACCGGCATCGGCACTTCCTCACCAGTCCCCAAGAGGAAGCAGAGCAGCCGCGCCAGCCCCGCGCTGTCCCCGAAGAAGCGGGACTCCACCTCCTCCAGCAGCGCGTAGAGCTCCGCGTAGGACAGGTCCGCGATGCGCAGGCCGTCCAGGTCCTCGGCGGAGTCGACCTCCGGGGTGATGAGCTTGCCGTCCTTGTCCACGAAGGAGATGACGCGCGTCGCCCCTTCGCCGTTCTTCTTCTTCGAGTTGTGGATCCACACACCGGAGTGGCTGTTGCCGAGCCGGACCTCCGTGAGGATGTGGAACCAGCCATCCTCCGTCTTGTATTGGGCGACCTTCGCCAGCTCCGCCCCCTGCATGCGTTTGCGCAAGGCCGTCAGCCGCACGAGCGCGTCAATCCAGGTGTCCCGGTCCCCGGGAATGACCTCGACGTGGCTCATGTCGGTCTTGGCCAGACCGGAGTACCGGCTCTTCTTCTTCGTCCCGTTCGCGACACGGTCGACCGTCCGGTCCACGCGTGACACGAACGTCTCCGGAGTGGAGGGCGTCACCTTCTGCCCGACCCCCAGCTCGGACAGGTGTTTCGCCTTCAAGTCCTTGTAGCTTTGATGGAACTCGCCGAAGTCGGTGTTGAGACCAAGATAGGCCTTCTGCATCTTGAGGTCCGACGCGCCCTCCAGGAGCCCCGCGGAGACCGTGAACAGCCGCTTGGCGACGGTCTTCAGCGGGGTGAGCGTGTCGAAGCTCCGGGGGGGCTTGTGCCGGGACCGCTCCACCAGCCAGAACACCCGGTCCCAGGCTGCGGCGTCCTTGCAGGTGCCGACGATCTCGAACAGGTAGGACTTGATGATCGTCAGGGTCGTGCCGTAGCAGCGGGCGAGCTTCTGCTCGAAGACAACCCAGTTGTCCGTGTCCAGCCCGATGCCCGCGAACTTCGTTCGGATTTCCTTCGGAGGTCCCGCCATGCGCACACCATACGAACCGGCATGGCATGCACTCCAGGATACCGTGGGTGACGCGCCCACCGCCCGACGCCGCGCCACCTCCCCACATCACTTCCCGGCCTTCGCCCCCAGCATCCGCAGCGCCAGCTCCGCGTGCAGGTCCGCCAGCGCGTCCACGTCCAGCGCGGGCGTGGGTTCGAACCAGTAGGGCAGCCGCAGCCCCATGGCGGAGATGGCCGCGGCGACGACGCCCGCGTTCGGCACGGAGAACACGCCCTGCGCGCGCCCCCGTTCGATGACCGCCATCAGCAACGCCGACGACTGCTCCCGCAGCGCCAGCGACGGCGCCGCCAGCTCCGGCGGCAGCGCATGGATTTCGTCATTCACCACCACGGCCAGCTGCGGATGCGTCGCATGCAGCTGCGTGTGCGCCCGGACCAGGGCCCGGAGCTGCTCCACCGGCTTCGCCCCCGCGCCAAGCAGCGCCGTGCGCAAGCCCTCGTGGTGCGCCTCGTGCCCCAACCGCACCAGCTCCGCGAGCACGTGCTCCTTGGAAGGAAAGTGCGCGTAGAGCGCGCTGGGCCGCAGCTCCAGCTCCTTGGCCAGGTCCCGGATGGACGCGTCATGGAAGCCCCGGCTCGCGAAGAGCTGGAGCGCCGTCTCCAGGATGCGGCGACGCGTGCCGTCAGCCGACGCCGAGGCCGGAAGCACCGCCTTGCGCGCGCGAAGACGGGACGGAGAGGAAGACGCCATGGGGTCACCTTGAAAAACGAACGGTCGTTCAGCTACGGTTCTACCGACCCTGGAAGCGTAGTCCATCCTCCCCTCTGAACGGTCGTTCACCTGACGATGCCCACGTTCTCCCTTCCCGACGGCGTCACCTTGCACCTCCAGGAGTCCGGCGAGGGAGCGCCCATCCTGCTCCTCCACGGGCTGGGTTCGTCCGGCAGCGACTGGGACGCGGTGGTGCCCCGGCTGTCGGCGCACCACCGGGTGCTGGTGCCGGACGCGCGTGGCCACGGCCGGAGCGACAAGCCGGCGGGCGCGTATGGCGTGGCCCTCTTCGCCAGGGACATCGCCGCGCTGTGTGACGGACTGGGGCTGACGCAGGTGCACGTCATCGGTCTGTCCATGGGCGGGATGATGGGCTTCCAGCTGGCGGTGGACCGGCCGGACCTGGTGCGCAGCCTGACCGTGGTCAACAGCGGACCGGACATGGTGGCGCGCACGTTCCGCCGGAAGCTGGAGTTCGCGGCGCGCCTGCTGGTGCTGCGCCTGCTGGGTCCCCGGGGGCTGGCGAAGCGCGTGGCCCCGAAGCTGTTCCCCAAGCCGGAGCAGGAGGCCCTGCGCCAACGGGCCATTGAATCCCTGGGCGCCAACGCGAAGGACGTGTACCTGCGCGCGACGCGGGGGCTCGCCGGCTGGAGCGTCCAGGACCGGCTGAAGGACATCACCTGTCCCGTGCTCGTGCTGCACTCCGAACGGGACTACACGCCGCTGTCCACGAAGCAGGCCTACGCGGGCCGGCTCAAGGACGCATGGCTCCAAGTGCTGACGGATTCCGGGCATGCCGCGCCCGTGGATCAACCCGGACAGGTCGCCGACGCGGTGGAGAGGTTCCTCCGGGAAGTCGAGTCACCCGGGCGCATGACGCGTCCTGGCTGAAGCAGGAGACAGACACATGTCGGTGACTCGGAAGGTCCAGGCCATGGCTCGCATGGCGGTGGCGGTGTGCGCGCTGTTCTCGGTGCTGGGCGCCACGCCAGCCCACGCGGGCGAGTGGGTCCACGGCGTCTATTCCAACGTCTGGGGCACCCGGAGCTTCCAGCTCTGGGTCCCCACCGGCTACCAACCCGGTGAGCCGCTCCCGCTCGTCGTGGGGCTGCATGGCTGTCTTCAGAACCCGGACCAGTTCGCGGGCCTGTCGCGGCTGAACACGAAGGCGGACGCGGAGAGGTTCCTGGTGCTCTATCCCAATCAGGCCATGTATGCGAATGGCACCCAGTGTTGGAATTTCATGTTCTCCTCCAACCAGGAGCGAGGCATTGGCGAGCCGTCGCTCATCGTGGGCATGGTGGACCAGGTGAAGGGCCACTACGCGGTGGACTCGCGCCGCGTCTACCTGGGCGGCGTCTCCGCGGGCGCGGTGATGACCAGCGTCCTGATGGCCTGCCATTCGGATGTGTTCGCCGCGGGCATGGTGGGCGCGGGCGCCATGTACAAGGCGGCCACCACGGCGTCCGGCAGCCTCTACGCCATGACGTTCGGCAGCATCTATTCGCCGGATGACCGGGGCCATGACGCGTGGGCGTGCTCGGGCAAGCCGCGCCGCAAGGTGCCGGTGCTCGTGGTCCACGGCACGTCGGATGACGTCGTCAATCCCGTCAATGGACAGCAGGCCGCGCGCCAGTTCCTCCAGACCAATGACTACGGCGACGACGGCTCCAACAACAACAGCGTGTCCAACACCCCGGCCCGGACGACGTCCGCTGTTTCAGCCGGAGGCCGCAAGTACACCGTGAGGGACTACGTCTCCAACGGCGTGCTCCTGGTGCAGCACATCGAAATCCAGGGCATGGGGCACGCATGGCCCGGCGGTGACGGCGCCTTCCCGTTCGCGGACCCGGCGGGTCCCGACGGAACCACCATCATGTGGGACTTCTTCAAACAGCACTCCCGCTGAAGGGCGCGGCCCGTCCGGAGACTCCCGGACTACCCGGGAAGACGTGGACAGCCCATCCACCGCCATGTTGAGCTTGGGTCAAAGGCATCCATCGCCCGCACACCCGAGACGCAGGCCCCATGTCCTTCTTCGAAGTGCTTTCACCGGTTCCACAGAAGATGGACATGGGGGGTGACCTCCCGCTGCGCTTCCACACGCGTCCGCTGTTCGGCCAGGTCGTGTGGCCCCTGCTCACGCTGGTGCTGTTCGTCGTGATTCCGCTCGCCTACGCGCTGGACCAGGGCCTGTCCCTGGCCCGGCTGCGCGAGGAGTGGATGCTGCCGCTGGTGGTGGTGCTGGGCGGCTTCGTGTCCGTGACGTTCATCCTGCGGTGTGTCCGCACCCGGCTGGAGGTGGTGGTGACGGCCCGGGAGGTCATCCTGCGCGGTGCCGGGGCCCTGAGCGCCTTCACCTGGAGCGAGCCCCTGGACCACTACGTGGGCCTCGACTGCGAGCGGCGCCACCACCCGGACTGGATTGGCGCGCAGGACGAGTACGGCATCGCGCTGACGCACCGGGAGGACCCGGAGCGCAACGTCGTCGTGCACTGGGGCCGCGATGCCCGGCGCTTCGAGGACCGGCTCGCGCGCTACGCCCACATCCTCCGGCTGCCCATCCGCCGGGAACAGCGCGCACCCCTCGCGCAGGCACGCGCCGCCCGCAGGTAACCGCGTCAGGACATTCGCCAACGCGTCGGGAATCTCCGACGCCTCTTGACGCGTCGGAAAGTTCCGACGTATCAATCCGGGCCATGTCCGACCCGGATGTCTTCGCGGCGCTCTCCAATCCGGTGCGCCGGGAAATCCTGCTGCAGCTGCGCAAGGGGCCGCGCGCGGTGAACGACCTGGCGAGCGGCTTCCAGTTGGGGCGGCCCGCCGTCTCCGAACATCTCCAGGTCCTGCGCAAGGCGCGGCTCGTCCGCGAGGAGCCGCGCGGCCGGGAGCGCTACTACCACCTGGATCCGCGTCCATTGTCGGAGGTGGACGACTGGCTCAAGGCCTTCACGCACTACTGGAAGCAGCGGCTCGCCGCGCTCGAGGACGTGCTCGACGAGGAGTCACGCAAATGAATCCCCCTGCCGTCATCCAGCTGGACCACGTGTATGCCCATCCGCCCTCCGCCGTGTGGAAGGCTTTGACGGACCCGGCGCTCCACGCGAGGTGGTGGGCCGCGGGCGACGTGCGCCCCATCGTGGGCCACCGCTTCACGCTCGACATGGGCCCCTGGGGCCAGCAGCCCTGCGAGGTGCTCGCGGTGGAGTCGGAGCGGCTGCTCCAGTACCGCTTCGCCACCGGCACGCTCGACACCACCCTCACCTGGCGGCTCGTGCCCGAGGGCACGGGGACGCGGCTCACGCTCGTCCACGAGGGCTTCAACCTGGACTCGCCCATGGGGCGCCGGGCCTTCGAAGGGATGAAGCCGGGCTGGCCGGGAGTGCTCGCACGGCTGGGCGCCGCGCTCGAAGGCTGAGCGCGGGCCCTCGCTGATGGCTCAGCTCACCGGGGGCCGCACACCGTGGCCCCTTCGTTCCAGATGGTGACGTTGCCCACCGGGGACACGGAGCAGAAGCCGCCGCAGCAGTCTTCGTTGGAGCGGCACTGGGAGCCGTGCGGCCGGCAGGTGAAGTGCGGCGGCGTGCTCAGCGCCGTGGTGACGGTCTGCCAGGGGATGCCCGGGCCGGTCCACGACAGCTGCGCGTGGGCGTCGCCGTAGCCCTCGAAGAACTCCATCACCAGGTCATGCGGGCTGTTGGCGGTGAGGGACACGGCGACGTCGTGCGTCTGCCCTCCCTCCGCCTCCATCCAATGGTCGACGAGCAGCACGCCGTCCAGCCACAGGCGCACGCCGTCCTCGGTGTTGGTGCGCAGCGTGTACGTGCCGGTGGTGGGCGCCGTCAGCGTGGCGGACCAGCGCGCGGACCACCTGTCCGCGGGCACGCCGGGCGCGGGCGAGGACGCGCCCCAGTACGTCCCCAGGAACGCCTCGCGCCGCACGGTGGCGCGGTTGTAGAGGAACTCGGAGGTGAAGTACTCGGCCTTCAGGCCGGGCTGCCCTTCCGCGACCTCGGGCGTGCAGACGGCGTCACCCTCGTTCCAGATGGTGACGTTGCCCACGGGGAACACGCTGCACCCGCCGGAGCGGCACTGCGCGCCCGCGGTGCAGTGGGCGCCCAGGGGACGCGGCAGGGGCAGCGCTGGCGTCTCCAGGCGGGACACGGGCACCGTCTGCCAGGGCTGGCTCGGGCTCTGCCACTGGAGCAGCAGCGAGGCCGCGGCCTCCGCGTCGAAGAACTCCAGCACCACGCTGGCGGGGACGTCCTGCGACAGGGCGATGCTCCCGGAGCGCTGCTCCACGGCGTGCTCGAACCAGTCATCCACCAGGAGTTGGCCATTCACCCACAGCCGCACGCCCCCGCTGGCGGAGGTGCGGAACGTGTACGTCTGCGTGAAGGCGGGCGTGACGAAGCCCTCGATGCGCATGCCGAAGAAGTCCGCCGGGATGCCGGCCACTGGCGCCCCCGTTCCGTAGGACACGTTCACGGTGGACAGGTGACGCAGCACCGGAACGCCCTGCATCCTCAGGTTGGGGAAGAAGCGCGCCACCACGCCCGGCTCGCTGCTGGCGTACTGGATGACGACCACGTACTGCGCGTTGGTGCCCTGCGCCGGAGCCGCCATGCCGCCGCCCAGCACCAGCGTCCCCGCGGGCACGGACTTCACGTACACCTTCATGGGCGTGGAGGAATTGGACGTGGTCGCGGAGGGGTCGTTGGTGGCGAGCACCTCGTCGGTGAGCGCCCAGGTGCCGTCCGCCAGCCACGCGGGCAGCACCGTGTTGCGGCGGTCCATGGCCACGTAGACCGTGGCGGCGGAGTTCAGGCCCAGCCGCACCTGCGACGCGCCGGTGTAGAGCTTGTCGTCGTTGGCCGCCTGGAGCAGCACGCCGCCCTGGAGCCGGGGGGACAGGCCCGTCAGCGTGTACGTCCGGTCGATGTAGAGCTGCGTGCCCGTCTGCGCGGTGGCGAAGGTGTAGGGCCGGCCCGTGCCCACGGCCTCCAGGGTGACGAGCCCGTTGGCGGAGGTCAGGCCCTGCGCGCGGGTCGCGGTGGACGGGGACTCCTGTTCTGGAACAGGACCACAGGCCAGCAGGCTGGCGAGCACCAGGAGCGGTGCGAGGAAGGTACGGCGCATCACGAAGGCCTCCGGGAAGAAGGGGGCGGGCAGCCTGTGCGCGCAGGTCCAACAAGGAAAGGATGCGGGAGGCGGGATCATCTGATTCCGTGGAATCGCCTGGCGTCCGGGCCCGCGCCTCCAGGCACGTGGACGCCGGGGGACATGACAGGTAGAAGGCCGCCGTTAGGAGATCGTCCCTTGAAGAAGACCCCCCTCGTCACCGAAATCTCGAAGGAGTTCACCTTCGAGGCCGCGCACCGCCTGCCCAACGTTCCGGAAGGGCACAAGTGCTCGCGGGTGCACGGCCACAGCTACCGCATCGAAATCACCCTCCGCGGCCCCGTGCATCCGCAGTTCGGGTGGATCGTGGACTTCGCGGAGCTGAACGCCGCCTGGCAGCCGCTCCACGCCCAGCTGGACCACCGGCTGCTCAACGACGTCCCCGGCCTGGAGAACCCCACGAGCGAGCTGCTGGCCGCGTGGCTCTTCGAGCGCGTGAACGTGCCCGGCACCACCGTCGCGCGCATCCGCGTGGCGGAGACCTGCACGTCCTCGTGCACCGTCTACGCCGCGGAAGGCTGAAGCGGGCTCAGCGCTCGATCTGGCCCAGGTTGGCGTGGATGACCGCGCCATTCAGGACCGGTGTGGTGGCGCAGAGGTAGAGCACGCCGGCGATCTCCTCCGGCGTGATGAGCCGCCCGAACGTCGTCATCCCCGCCACGCTCGCCCGGACGGCGGGGTCCGTGCCCATGTGCTCGCGGAGCATCTCCGTGTCCGTGAAGCCCGGGCAGACGCAGGCGGTGTGGACCTGCGTCCCCGCCAGGTCCTGGCAGGTGGCCCGCATCATCCCGATGAGCGCGTGCTTGGTCGTCACATAGGACGCCACGCCCTTCACGGCCTTCTCCCCCAGCGTGGACGACACGTAGAGCAGGGACGAGCCGTCCGTGAGCAGCGGCCGCGCCAGGCGGTTGAGCACCAGCGGGGCCACGACGTTGACCTCCAGCACGCGGCGCAGGTGGTCCGCGTCCATGGTCAGCGCGTCGTCATGCTCGTAAAGCGCCGCGTTGTGGATGACGGACAGGCGCCCCTGCCCTGCCCCGACGCGCAGCGCCGCTTCGACCGCGGGCTCCCAGCCCGGCACGGCCAGGTCCACCGGCACGTTGACGACGCCCGGCACGGTGCAGGGGCTTCGCGACACGTTGATGACACGCCAGCCCTCCTTGCGGAACCGCTCCGCCGCCGCCCGGCCAATGCCCCGGCTGGCGCCGGTGATGAGGACCTGATCAGACATCGCGTTTCCACTCCCAGGAGGCCCACTGCCCGGGGCCCGAAGCGCACTTCACCACCAGCCCCGTGATGTGGTCGCGCGCCATGGCGCTGCCGTCGCCCACCAGCTCCTCGCCGAAGACGCGCGCCAGCTCCTCCAGCGACACGTTGGCCACCGGGAGCACCGTGACGTCGCGAGCGAGGAAGCGCAGCTCCTCGCCGTTGAAGTGCGCCACGTGGTTGCCCTTTTCGTCCCGCTCCAGCCGCAGGTGCTTGGAGTGGGCGGGCAGGAAGAACGTCTCGTTCCAGGCCTTGCAGCGCTGGATGATGGCCTGCTTGAGCGGACCGTAGTCCGAAAGCAGGCCGTCGTCGGACACCTCCCCCGTCAGCGCGACGTAGACGGAGAAGTTGTGCCCATGCAGGTTCTCGCGGTGCGTGGCGGAGAAGATGGTGAAGTGCCCCGCGGAGAACTTCATCTCTTCCTTGTGCAGCTCGAGGGTCGTGGTGCGCGGCGCCATGGGATGCCCCAGGGCATACCACCCAGGGCCAAGGCGGGACTAGAAGAGGAAGTCCGTGGTGAGGAAATCCGACTCTCGGCGGGTCAGGATGGATTGGACGAGCGCGGTGTTGTCCGGCGTCGTCTTCGTCGCCACCAGCGTGCGGATGGAGAACACCCGCAGCGCGTCCGCCACGGACAGCGTCCCTTCCGCGGAGTCCTTGCGGCCGTTGAACGGGAACGTGTCCGGCCCGCGCTGGCACTGGCAGTTGAGGTTGATGCGGCCCACCTGGTTGGAGAACGCGTCGATGAACCGCCCGATGCGCGCCGAGTCCTTGCCGAACAGGCTCAGCTGCTGACCGAACTGCGACTCCACCACCAGCCGCACGGCCTCCGCGTCGTCGTCGAAGACCATCACCGGCACCACCGGACCGAACTGCTCCTCCGTGGCCAGCCGCATGTCCCGCGTCACCGGGTACACCACCGTGGGTGAATAGAACGACCGGGACGCCTGCCCGCCCGTCTGGTTCACCACGCGCGCGCCCTTGGACACCGCGTCGTCCACCAGCCCCTGGAGGTACGTCCCCTTGCCCGGCTCCGGCAGCGGCGTGACGGCGACGCCCGGGTCCCACGGCATGCCGGGCTTGAGCTTGTCCACGGCGGCGGTGAACTTCGCGAGGAACGCGTCCACGATGTTCCGGTGCACCACCAGCAGCTTGAGCGCCGTGCACCGCTGGCCGTTGAATGACAGCGTGCCGGTGATGCACTCCTTCACCGCGTTATCCAGGTCCGCGTCCTCCAGGATGATGGCCGGGTTCTTCGCGTCCAGGCCCAGCACGGACTTGAGGCGGTGCGGGCGCGGGTGCATGCGCTTCAATTCACTGGCGCCCTTGTTGGTACCGATGAAGGCGAACAGGTCCACCTGCCCGCTCTCCATCAGCGCGCCCACGGTCTCCCGGCCCCGGCCGTAGATGATGTTGATGACGCCGGGCGGGAAGCAGTCCCGGAACGCCTCCAACAGGGGCCGCACCAGCAGCACGCCGAACTTCGCCGGCTTGAACACCACGGTGTTGCCCATCAGCAGCGCGGGGAAGAGCGTGCTGAAGGTTTCGTTCAGGGGGTAGTTGTACGGCCCCATGCACAGGGCCACGCCCATGGGCGCGCGGCGGATCTGCGCCATGATGCCCTGGTCCTGGACGAAGCGGGACGAGGTGCGGTCCAGCTCCTTCAGCGCGCGGATCGTCTCCACGATGAGGTCCACCGTGCGGTCGAACTCCTTCTCCGAGTCCGGCTGCGTCTTGCCAATCTCCCACATGAGCAGGTTCACCACGACGGTGCGCTGGGCGCGCATGGCGGTGAGGAAGCGCTCCACGTGCTCGATGCGCTCGGCCACCTTGAGGGAAGGCCAGACGCCCCGGCCGGAGTCATAGGCCTTCACCGCCGCCGCGAGCGCGTCCAGGGACTCGCGCGAGGTGAGCAGCGGCGTGGCGCCAATGACCTTCTGCTTCAGCCCTTCCGGGGTCCGGACGAAGACGGGGCTCGCCACCGGGTTGAGCTCACCGGCCCAGGTGCGCAGCTCGCCTCCCACCAGGTACTCGCGCTGCTCCAGGTACGCGGGCAGCCGCACGCCGGGGGGAATCTGCTCTTCGGAGGGAAAGAGGGTGTCGAGTGCCGTCATGGACGGCCTTTCTAATCAGACACCCCGCCCCCGGCACGATTTCCCGTCATGATGAAACCATGATGAGGAGACGAGCCCCCCATGCGGTTCGATGCGGGGCGCATCTGGATGATGGCTCCACCCTGATGCGCGAGAGGTGGTCCATGCTGAAGTCCCTCCTGAGAAGCACCCTGCCGCTGCTCCTGATGACGTCCTCCGTGCCCGCGGGAGCCCAGCCGGACGCAGGCGCTCCCCCCACGAGCGCCATCTTCGGCACGGTGATTGACGTCGAGACCCGCAAGCCCATCGCGGACGTGGTCGTCAGCGCGACCTCGCCGAGCCTGCAGGGCGAACAGACGGTCGTCACGGACGCCCAGGGGAACTACCGCATCCCGCGTATCCCCGCGGGCACATACACCGTGAGGTTCGAGAAGGAAGAATACAAACCGTACGCACGCCCGGGCATCCCGCTGCGAGAGAATCGCGCCATCCGGCTGAACGTGGAGCTGGCCGGCGATAAGTTCTTGAGCACGGAACTCATCGTCGGCGCGCCTCCGACCATCGACGTGGGATCCACGAACCAGGGCGTGAACGTGGACCAGGAGTTCATCAAGCGCATCGCGGTCATGCGGCCCGTGGGCCAGGGCGGCGCGGTCCGCTCCAGCGAGCCCCTGGCGGGACCCGCGCCTGGCCACGGCTACGTGGTGGACGGCAAGCCGCAGCCCGCGCCGGAGCGCACCATGGCCCTGACTGGCCAACCCTTCGTCGACATGTACTTCAAGGGCTACGGCGTGAACCCCACCGTGGACACCGAGGAGGAGCGCTTCTCCACCTTCTCCGTGGACACCGACACGGCGTCGTACACGCTGACGCGCGCGTACCTGGAGCGCGGCTCGCTGCCAGACGAGCAGGCCGTGCGCGTGGAGGAGTTCGTCAACACCTTCGACTACGACTACGCCAGCGCCACGGACGCGCCGTTCAGCGTGAACGTGGAGGGCTTCCCCTCCCCCGCGCGCAAGGGCTACCAGGTGGTGCACATCGGCGTGAAGGCGCGCGACGTGAGCCGCGACCAGCGCAAACCGGGGAACCTGGTCTTCGTCATCGACGTGTCCGGCTCCATGAACATGGAGAACCGGCTGGGCCTGGTGAAGCGCTCGCTGCGCCTGCTGGTGGACGCGCTGGATGAGCGGGACCAGGTGGCCATCGTCGTCTACGGCAGCACCGCCCATCAGGTGCTCGCCCCCACCAACGCCTCGAAGAAGGCCGCCATCCTGAGCGCCATCGACAGCCTCCAGCCGGAGGGGGCCACCAACGCCCAGGCGGGCATCGAGCTGGGCTACGCGCTGGCCGCGAGCCATCTCGTGAAGGGCGGCATCAACCGCATCGTCCTCTGCTCGGACGGCGTGGCGAACAACGGCATCACCGAGGCGGACGGCATCTGGGAGCGCGTGAAGGACCAGGCGGCGGCGGGCATCACCCTGTCCACCGTGGGCTTCGGCATGGGCAACTACAACGACGTGCTGATGGAGCGACTGGCCCAGGTGGGTGAAGGCAACTACTCCTACGTGGACAAGCTGCAGGAGGCCCGCCGCATCTTCGTGCAGAACCTCACCGGCACGCTCCAGGTGGTGGCCAAGGACGTGAAGCTCCAGGTGGAGTTCGACCGCAAGACGGTGTCCCGCTACCGCCTCATCGGCTACGAGAACCGGCTGCTCACCCGGCAGCAGTTCGACGACGACCGCGTGGATGCGGGCGAGGTGGGCGCGGGCCACGCCGTCACCGCCCTCTACGAGGTGAAGCTGCGCGACCCGTCCCAGACGAACTTCGGCACGCTGCGGATCCGCTACAAGGCCCCGGAGGGCGGCAGCTCGCGCCTCATCGAGAAGGCCATGCCCGTGACGCTCCTGCGCCCCGCCTACGAGAAGGCCGCCTCCCCCACCCGCCTGTCCTACGTGGCCGCCGCCTTCGCGGAGAAGCTGCGCGGCTCCTACTGGGCGCGGCCGCTCACCTACGACGCGCTCATGTCGCTGTGGGCGGAACTGGGCACGCCGCTGAAGACCCGCCAGGACGTGGTGGAGCTGGGCGAGCTCATCCGTCTGGCGAAGAAGCTGGACCTCCGCGAGGACCGCTTCGAGTCCATCGCGCCGGTGCGCACCATGGATGCCGACCGCGTCCCCACCATCAAGTAGGGACGTCCCGGATGCCGCGCAGGCTGCTGCCCACCCTCGTCGCCCTCGCGCTCGGCCTCGCCGGGCTCGGGGTCGGCCTGGGCTACCTCCACCGCATCTTCGCCGCGGAACGCGAGGATGCGCGGGCCTCGCTCCGCTCCCGGCGCGAGGCCCTGGAGCAGTATGCCCGTGCGTCGCTGGGGCAGGCGCTGCGTGAGGGCATGGAGGACTCGCGCGGCACGCGGGCGGCGGCGAAGGAGGATCCGCTCGTGGCCACGCCGGGGCTGTACCTGCGGGAACAGGGGGAGCAGGTGCTGCCCCGGATGGCGCAGTTCGACACGGCCGGGGACGCCCCCGCGAAGGAGCGCTACGCCAGGCTGCGCGCGGGCACGGAGGTCGCGGACGAGGACGAAGGCCCGTGGAAGGAGCGGCTGGAGCGGCTGTCGCTGGTGGAGCAGGCGCTGAAGGCGAAGGACCGGAAGGCCACCCAGCTGTCGTTGATGGCGCTGCTCCAGCACCGCGCCCGATTCGTGCTCGCGTCCACGCGCGACCTGCCGTCGCTGCTGGTGGTGCTGGAGGACGTGGCGGCGCGGGGCGACGTGGTGCCGGACCTGATGCGGGGACTGGTCCGCGACGGACTCGTGGACGGCCAGGGGGGTGGCCGGCTGGAGGGGTTGCAGCGGCTGCTGTTGCTCAAGCGCTCGCGCTTCACGCCGGAGGACTTCGACTTCCTGCGGGAGAAGGTGGCGGCGCTCTCCACGCGCGTGGGCGTGCCGGTGGCGGACTTCGAGGCACGGGTGCGCGAGCTGGCGACGTCGCCGCTGCCCATGCCAGCCGACGTACCGGAGCCGATGCTGACGCGGTCCGGCTGGTACCTGGAGCCGTTGTCCGGAGGCGACGTGCGTGGGCTGGCGCTGGACCTGCCCGGGCTGCTGGCGGGGCTCACCCGGGAGATGCGCGAGCGCGGCCTGCTGGAGGCGGACGGACGCGTGACCCTGTCGGTGGATGCGGCGGTGGTGACGCTGACGTCGCTGCCCGTGGCGGTGGAGTCGTCCATCTGGGCGCGGAGCGAGGACGCGCTGGAGCGCCGCTACCAGCTCAAGACATGGATGCTGGCCCTGTGCGCGGCGCTGGCGCTCACCATCGCGGCGCTGGCGTTCGTGGCGCAGCAGCGCAAGTACCGCTTCCTGGAATTGAAGAGCGACTTCGTGGCCACGGTGTCGCACGAACTGCGCACGCCGCTGGCCTCCATCCGGCTGCTCGCGGAGACGCTGGAGTGGCGGGTGGCGGAGGGCGCGGACGCGAAGGACTACCCCGCGCGCATCATCCGCGAGGCGGACGGCCTGGGCTTCCTGGTGGAGAACCTGCTGTCCTTCAACCGCATCGACAAGGGGCGCTGGGTGCCGAAGCTCGCGCCGGTGCGGCTGGACGAGCTGGTCTCCAACCTGCGCCGGGACCTGGAGTCCGGCGCGCCGGTGCCGGTGGAGCTGACCGCGGACGTGGACGCGCGCGAGTTGAACGCGGACGCGCAGCTCCTGCGGCTCCTGCTGGCGAACCTGGCGCGCAACGCGTGCGCGTACAACACCCGCAGCCCCGTGCGGCTGCACATCCAGACGCTGCCCGGCGGGCGCGTGCACTTCACGGACAACGGCACCGGCATCCCGGCGTCCGAGTGGGAGCGCGTCTTCGGCGAGTTCTACCGGCTGTCCGGCCGCGACGGCCGCGAAGTTCCCGGCAGCGGGCTGGGGCTCGCGCTGTGCCGGAGGATTGCCCGGCTGCACGGGGGCACGCTGCGCGTGGCGGCCTCCAGCCCTGAAGGCACCACCTTCGAACTGACCCTTCCCGAGTACCGGCCCGAGGCCCGGAGCATCACATGACCACCGCCGCCCCCACCGTCCTCGTCGTGGAGGACGACCCGAACCTGCGGCTCGCGCTGCGCGACAACCTGGAGCATCAGGGCGGCTACGCCGTGGAGGAGGCCGCCACGGTGAAGGAGGCGCGCGAGCAACTCTCCCGCCGCGACTTCCAGCTCATCCTCCTGGACGTGATGCTGCCGGACGGAGACGGCTACTCGCTGTGCCGCTCGCTGCGCGAGGAGGGCCTGAGCGTGCCGGTGCTGATGCTCACCGCGCGCACGCTGGAGGAGGACGTGGTGCGCGGCTTCGAGTCCGGCGCGCAGGACTACCTGGGCAAGCCCTACCGGCTGCGCGAACTGCTCGCGCGCGTGGGCGCCCATCTGAAGCGCGGTGGTGGTGTCGCCCCGGCGAAGGTCCTGCGCTTCGCGGGCTACAGCGTGGACCTGGACCGGCGGCGGGTGGAGACGCCGGAGGGCGCGGAGGTGGAGCTGACGCGCAAGGAGTTCGACCTGCTGGCCTTCTTCCTGAAGGAGCGCGAGCGGGCGCTCAAGCGCGACGAAATCCTGGATGCGGTCTGGGGCACGGACGTGGTGGTGGATCCGCACACCGTGGACAACTTCGTCTCCAGCCTGAAGCGCAAGCTCAAGTGGACCAGCGCGTCCCGCTTCTCCATCCAGACCGTGCGCGGCGTGGGCTACCGTATGGAGGTCGAGCGAGGCTCCTGACCGCCTGGCTGGGGCGCTGCCACCGGACCTCCCTTGCCTGCGTGGCGGAGGAGGTCGTCGCCGCGCTCGCGGACCCGAGCCACTTCGAGCGCGGCCCCCGCGTCCCGTCCAAGCGCGGCACCGCGACGGACCACGCGCGCCCGCCTTCGTGGTGGAGGACGGGCGCTGCGTGTCCGCGCGGTGGCCAGGGGACGCGGACCTCTTCACGGAGCGCTTCCTGAAAGAGGCTGTGAGACGGCAGCTCAGGACTCGTCGTCGCTGCTGTCGGACATGTACTCCGCCAACTTGTCGAACTGCTCCGGCCTGGGGATTTCCTTGCGGAAGTTCTGGTCATCGTAGTTCACCGCGCGGCGCATGTAGTCCGGGCTCTTCGCCATGGGGTAGCCGGGGTTGTCCCCGGTGAAGGCCTGCTCCAGGGTGAGCTTCTCGTCCTGCACCATGCGCAGCGCCGCTCGGCCTGCCTTGCTGGAACCCGGGACGCGCATGGGCTCGGACACGTTTATGACGGCTGTCATCTTGGCGGCGCCATTCTTCGACTTGCCGTCAGTGATGACGGAGGGCGCGGCTGCCTTGGGGTCCAAAGCGTTGAGCAGGTCCGTGGCGATGTCCTTGTCGCTGGCGCCCCCGGCCTTCATCGCAGCCACCATGTCCGAATACTTGTGCCCCACCGACTGCTTGTCGTAGTTCTTCTTCACGGTGGTCATCATGAAGGCCGGGTCGGACGTCCTGGTGAATGGGTTCGCGTTCACCGGACCGAAGGACGTGCCCACCAGCTGCTTGCCGTCTACCTTCGGCTTCAGATTCATGAGGTCCTGAGCGGTGGACACGAAGCCGCTGCGGCCGTTCGACGAGCCCACCGCGTCCGCGGACGACTGACGGCGCTCCTCGCGAAGCTTCGCCCGCTTCAGCCGGGCCTCCGTCGTGTTGTCCTTGACGTCTGTCTTCGCCAGCTTGCTCGGCTCCGGCGACGACGCCGCGTCCGAAGCGTCCAGCGGGCGCTTCTTGCTCGTGCTCGCGGAGGGCGTGGCGACGGTGTTCGGCGCCTTGGGCGCGGAGGTGGCGGACGGCGACTTCGGCAGCGACGACGCCTTGACGCGGGGACCATCGCCAATCCTGGGCTTGTGCATGAGACCTCTGGGGAAGAGGGAACGAACTGGCCCGGCAGCTTAACCAGGGCTGCGCCTCCGCGCCCGGCGTCCTTCAATCCCTGTTCACCCAACACCCTTTTGGATTCCAAGGATTGACTGAATACCAAGTCTAATGACATGAAGCCCTGGAGACTTTGTTCTCTCAAAAAACAAAGTCGACCTGGGATGTACGAATCCACCTCCCAGGAGTTCCTTCACCTGCTGGCGGTACCCAAGGGAGACGTCATGAGCCACAAGGGAATGTTCCGCGGTCTGTCGTTGCTGGGAGTCGTGGGCGCGCTGGCGGGCTGTTCGGGGCCCGAGGCCGGAGACACCACGCCAGAAACCGTGGGCCAGGTGGAGAGCGCCGCCGTGGTGTCGACCATCACGGAGGGCGACTACGTCATCCGCTCGGTGCGGACGAACAAGTGCATCGACGTGGCGTCGTCCAGCACGGCGGATGGCGCGAAGGTGCAGCAGTGGGACTGCAACGGCACCAACGCGCAGAAGTTCCGCATCTCGCCCACGTCCGGCGGGTTCTGGAAGATCATCAACGTCAACAGCGGCAAGGCGCTGGACATCCAGGGCGTCAGCACCGCGGAGAACGCGGTCCTCCACCAGTGGACCTACGTCGACGGCGCCAACCAGCAGTTCCAGTTCATCAACCGGGGCGGCACGCAGTTCAGCTTCCACCCGCGCCACACCGGCATGGCCATGGACCTGTCGTGGGGCTCCTTCGACAACGGCACGCTCATCGTCCAGTACCCGTTCTACGCGGACCGCGACAACCAGCGCTGGACGTTCGACAAGGTCTCCGGCGGCGGTAGCGGAGGCGGCTCGGGCTTCGGGGGCATCCTCACCCGCGACATGTTCAACACCATGTTCCCCAACCGCAATGGCTTCTACACGTACGACGCGCTCATCGCCGCCGCGAACGGCTTCCCGGGCCTGGCGACGACGGGTGACACCGACACGCGCAAGCGCGAGGTGGCCGCCTTCCTGGCCAACGTGTCGCACGAGACGGGCGGGCTCGTGCACATCGAGGAGATCAACAAGGGCGACTACTGCGACACGTCGTGGGGTCCCCCGGGATGCAGCTGCGCCCCGGGCAAGCGGTACTTCGGACGCGGCCCCATGCAGCTGTCGTGGAACGGCAACTACTGCGCGGCGGGCAACGCGCTGGGCCTGCCGCTCCAGGCGAACCCGGACCTGCTGGCCCAGGACGCGAACGCCGCGTGGCGCACGGGCTTCTGGTTCTGGACCACGCAGAACGGCGCCGGCTCCATGACGGCCCACAACGCCATCGTCAACGGCGCGGGCTTCGGAGAGACCATCCGCACCATCAACGGGTCGGTGGAGTGCTACGGCCGCAACCCCGGCCAGGTGCAGAGCCGCATCGACAAGTACCTGCAGTTCTGCTCCCTGCTCGGCGTGAGCCCCGGCAACAACCTGGGCTGCTGACGCCTCAGGGCAGCTGCCCCAGCAACTCGAAGAGTGCCTCGCGCGTCAGCCCCGCCGCGTCGCGAGCCGCCGTCTCCAGCATCCCCCGGGCCCGGCCCAGCCGGGCCGGGTCCGCTTCCTCCAGCGCGGCCACGGCGGCCTCCTGGAGCTCGCGCGACGCGGCCGGGCCCAGCTGGCCCTTCAGCAGGAAGAGGGCCTCCGCCGCCGGAGCGCCGGAGCGCACCAGCGCCACGGCGGAGCGGGCCGCGACGTGCGGACTCTCGTCGCGGAGGTGCTCGCGCAGGGCCGCGATGGCCTCCGGCGACAGCGGACCGCACAACCCCAGCAGCGCCGCCGCTTCCTGCCGGATGGGCGCTTCCGGCGCGGGCAGCGTGCTCAGCAGCGCGGACTCCAGGTCCGGCAACGCGGGCGCGGGCCGCGCCTCTCCGTTCAACTCCTCCAGCAGGCCCCGCAGCGACACCAGGGCCAGGTAGAGGCGAGCACCGTCCGACTTGCGCACCTGCTCCAGCAGCCGGGGCGCGGTGAGGTCCGGCGCCAGCGGCGCGAGCGCGGCCAGGGACTCCAGCGCGGAGAGGGCCACGGCCTCCTCGTCCTCCAGGAGCGCCAGCAGCTGGCGCAGCTCCGACGCCGCGGCGGTCCCCAGCCGGCCCACGACGCGCGCCATGGCGCCGCGCACGGAAGCCTTCGGGTGCTGGAACAGCCCGTCCAGCGCGGCGAGCTGGAAGGGATCCACCCGGCACACCCCGGCGAGCACGTTCGCCGCGTTCTCCAGCGCCGGGGCGTCCGCCTCCATCCGCGTCAGCACCGCCAGCACACTCTGGACGGCGAGCCCGGTGAGGCCCGCCTGCGGAGGCCACCAGCTGCGCTGCAACAGGAACAGCAGGGGCTCCGCGACCGATGTTCCGGGCCGCCCCAGTTCCTCCAGGAGCGCCCGCGCGGTCCGCTCCCGCGACTCTGGCGCCCCGGACACCAGCAGCTCCTCCAACGCCGACTGCGCCTCCTCGCGTGCGCCCACATCGCGCGAGGAGAGTCGCCCCAACCATTCCTCCACCGTGCGGACACGGCCCTTGCTGCGCTCCGAAGACATGGCTCCACGCTAGCGCAACACCCCGGGAGCCCGGGGCAACATCACCGGCTCAGACCTGCGCCATCTGGATGAGGTTTCCGCAAGTGTCCTCGAAGACAGCGACCGTGACAGGGCCCATCACCGTGGGCTTGCTGCGGAACACCACGCCGAGTTTCACCATGCGTTCATATTCCGCCGCACAGTCGTCGACGCCGAACGACGTCAGCGGGATGCCCGCGTCGAACAGCGCCTTCTGGAACACGCGCGCGGGCGCGAAGCCCATGGGCTCCAGCAGCAGCTGCGTGCCCTCCGGCGCGTCCGGCGCGACGACGGTCAGCCACCGGTCCTTGGGGCCCATCGGGACGTCCACCTTCAGCACGAAGCCCAGGACCTCCGTGTAGAACTTCAGGGCCTTGGACTGGTCATCCACCATCACGCTCGTGACACTGATCCGCATCGCATTCCTCCCAGGAGTTTCATCGCTTCACTTCACCGGTGCTGCACGCCGTGCCGGAAGCAGTCCACCGTGTGGTCGTCCACGATGCCCGTGGCCTGCATCCATGCGTAGACGATGACCGGCCCCACGAACTTGAAGCCGCGCTGCTTGAAGGCCTTGGAGTACGCCTCCGACAGCTCCGTCTTCGCCGGCACGTCGCCCCGGCCCTTCCACACATTGCGGATGGGCTTGCCTCCCGCCATTCCCCAGACGAACGCGGAGAAGTCCTCGCCCGCCTCCTGCATCTTCAGATAGGCGCGCGCGTTGCCGATGGTCGCTTCAATCTTGGCGCGCGCCCGGACGATGCCTTCATCCGCCATCAGGCGCGTGACGTCCTTCTCCGTGAAGCGCGCCACCACCTTCGGGTCGAAGCCCTTGAACGCCTTCCGGAAGGCCTCGCGCTTGCGCAGGATGACGATCCACGCGAGCCCCGCCTGGAAGCCCTCCAGCATCAACATCTCCCAGAGCGCGCGGCTGTCTCGCACCGGCACGCCCCACTCCTCGTCGTGGTAGGTCTGGTACAGCGGATCCGTCCCCACCCACACGCAACGCTGTTGCATCCACGCTCCTCGCTGGTTCGCGGCCGGGGCTACCACGAATACTGAACAGGCGGCCAGTCCTGTCGCCTGTCTTTTCAGCGCGGGCGCGTCAGCAGCGCGAACAGCCCGTCGCTCCACCACCGGCCGCGCAGCCCCGGCAGGAACCGCTGCCAGTACACGCTGCTGCGGGGAATCCGTCCGGGCAGCGGGTACTCGAAATCAATGGACTGGAAGCCCGCCTCCACGGCCATGCGCCGCGCGTCCAGCTCCGTGATGGGCGTGATGTGTCCGGAGTCGCGGTAGTCCTGCTCGCAGAACGCGGGGAAGTAGCCCCGGACGAGGAAGGACAGCCGCGCTGTCAGGCTGTCGTTGTTGGGCGTGGTGAAGAAGAGGTGGCCTCCGGGCTTGAGCACGCGGAAGGCCTCCTTCACGAAGTGGCGCGGGTTGGCCAGGTGCTCCAGCACCTCGATGGCGAACACCCAGTCCACCGAGGCATCGCCCCACGGCAGCGCGTCCCGGGACACGTCCCGCAGCTGGAACTCCACGCCCGGCAGGCGGCTGGCGCCCGCGTCGTGGATGTCCGTGCTGAGGATGCGCTCGATGGCCGGGTTCCGCTGCAGCCGGCGGATCCACCCGCCACTGCCCGAACCCACGTCGAGCACCACGCCAAAGGCCCGCTGCCCCGCCACGCTCCAGGCCGCGTCCCGCAGCGGCTCCGGGGACAGCCCTTCCTGACGCTGCGCGTAGGCAGCGGCGTCATGGCCCAGCGGCCCCGTGTTGCCCTTCACTCCTGAGTCCATGCGCGGAACTCTACCCTCCGGAGCGCCGTGGCGCCCGGTCCGCCTCCGGGCCTGCCCCCCGGCGCTTCGGAGGACGCTTCACTGCATGCCCGGCCGCGCGGGCTCGGGGCTCCGCATGGGGGCGCCCATGGGCGCCTCATCCTTGAGCGAGCCGCGGATCATCTCCCGCAGCTCGGGGCTGTCCTTCTCCCCGTGGACGGACACCGCGTGCTCCACCGCGGCCCGCAGCACCTCGTCCTCTTCGCCGGTGATGGTCAGCGAGCAGTTGGACTCGCTGGGGGCCTCCCGGCAATCCATTGTCTTGCGTGACATGGCTGATTCACCTCCCCTTCTGAGTTGCGCATGTGAAGGGCCACGCGCAATCCGCGCGAACCGCTATCATCCGCGCGCCAGGTGCTACCGGGAGGCACGCATGGGACAGGAAGTGGATGTCATTGTCGTGGGCGGAGGGCTCGCGGGACTCGTCGCCGCGACCGAGCTCGCGGATGCGGGCAAGCGCGTCGCCGTGGTGGACCAGGAGGGACCCCAGAACCTGGGCGGCCAGGCGTTCTGGTCGTTCGGCGGCCTGTTCCTCGTGGACTCGCCCGAGCAGCGGCGCATGGGCATCAAGGACTCCCACGCGCTCGCGCTGGAGGACTGGATGGGCACCGCCGCCTTCGACCGCGAGGAGGACCACTGGCCGCGAAAGTGGGCGGAGGCCTTCGTCGACTTCGCCGCGGGCGAGATGCGCCCCTGGCTGGTCCAGCAGGGCATGAGCTGGTTCCCCGTGGTGGGCTGGGCGGAGCGCGGCGGCTACGGCGCCGTGGGCCACGGCAACTCCGTCCCCCGCTTCCACGTCACCTGGGGCACCGGCCCCGGCGTGCTGGAGCCCTTCGTCCGCCGCGCCAAGGCCGCGGAGGCCCAGGGCACCCTCACCTTCTACTTCCGCCACCGCGTGGATGAGCTGCTCACCCAGAACGGCGCCGTGGTGGGCGTGCGCGGCATGAGGCTGGAGCCCACGGAGGTCCCGCGCGGCGCCAGCAGCTCGCGCGTGACGGTGGGTGACTTCGAATTGCGCGCGAGCGCGGTCATCGTCACGTCCGGCGGCATTGGCGGCAACCACGAGCTGGTGCGCAAGGCATGGCCCCAGCGCATGGGCCCCGCGCCCAAGTTCATGATCCAGGGCGTGCCCGACCACGTGGACGGCCGGATGATCGCCATCACGGAGGCCGCGGGCGGGCGCCTCATCAACCGCGACCGCATGTGGCACTACACGGAGGGCCTGCGGAACTGGAACCCCATCTGGCCCCGGCACGGCATCCGCATCCTGCCGGGCCCCAGCTCGCTGTGGCTGGACGCCACCGGCAAGCGCCTGCCGCCGCCGCTGTTCCCCGGCTTCGACACGCTGGGCACGCTGGAGCACATCCTCAAGACGGGCCACGAGCACACCTGGTTCATCCTCAACCAGTGGATCATCAAGAAGGAGTTCGCGCTCTCCGGCTCGGAGCAGAACCCGGACCTCACCGGCAAGGACTGGCTGGGCGTGCTCAACCGCGCCGTGGGCAAGAAGGCCATGGGCCCGGTGGAGGCCTTCAAGGAGAAGGGCGAGGACTTCGTCATCTCCGACAACCTGCGCGACCTGGTCGCCGGGATGAACGCGAAGACGGAAACGCCCCTGCTGGACTTCGCCACGGTGGAGCGCGAGGTGAAGGCGCGCGACCTCCAGATGGACAACCCCTTCAGCAAGGACCTGCAGCTGGCCGCCATCCGCCAGGCGCGCAACTACCGGGGGGACAAGCTGGTGCGCACCGCGAAGCCGCACCGCATCCTGGACCCCAAGGCAGGGCCGCTCATCGGCGTGAAGCTGAACATCCTCACGCGCAAGACGCTGGGCGGCTTCGAAACGGACCTCCAGGGCCGCGTCTTCAACGCCCAGGGGCAGACCATCCCAGGGCTCTATGCGGCAGGTGAGGTGGCCGGCTTCGGAGGCGGTGGCGTCCACGGCTACCGCGCCCTGGAAGGCACGTTCCTGGGCGGCTGCATCTTCTCCGGCCGCGCCGCGGGCCGGGCCGCCGCGGGGAATGTGTAGTCATGGGCGGTGACGGGCAGGGGCGTTGAAGGCCCCTGCCCCTCCGGACGTCCTCAGGCCGCGGCCTGGAAGGGCCACGGCGTGGAGCGCATCCCGGCCGCCCAGTTGTCGTGCCGGCCGTCCCAGTACCCGAAGGTGAGCAGCGACGGGTCCACGTCATCCAGCGTGTTGACGTAGATGGAGACGAACTTCCCGCCCAGCTCCGGGACGTCGCCGTCGCCGAAGCACACGACGCCGCAGTTCGAGCAGAAGCTGCGGGTGTTGGGGCTGCCGTCGCGCCCGTACTTCTTGAGGGCGTCCTGGCCCTTCAGGAGCCGGAAGGCGTCCGGCTTCATCCCCGCGCCGCCGCCGTAGCCGTACTTCATGCAGATGGTGCAGTTGCAGCGGCTCACGCCCGCCAGGTCCACGGTGGCCTCGTAACGCACGGCGCCACACAGGCAGCCGCCCGCGTAGGTGTGCAGGCCGCGCAGGGCAGGGGTCTTCTGAAGGTCGTTCTGGGTCATGGCGGAATCTCCGGTGCCGCGTTGTGGGAACGCAATCAATGTCGCCCCGGTCCGTGACAGCCTTATGTCAGGTTTGTCGCCCTCCTCTGTTGAACCCGGCGGGGCTTGGCCCAGAGTGCCCCGGTCCGCCGTTCCAGGAGCCCGCATGCCCGCGTGGAAGTCCCTGTCCCGTCTCCTTGCCCCGACGTTGCTCCTGCCGCTCCTGGGGGCCGCCCCCCCTGCCCCCCCGCCCGCCACGAAGCCCGCTTCGGCGGTGAAGGCGGCCACGGGCGCGTCGGTGACCCGGCCGTCGAAGCAGTACACGGTGGAGCAGTTCATGGGGTCCACGGAGGTGGTGGCCCCGGTCTTCACGTCGGACGGCAAGCAGCTGCTCTTCTCGTCGAACGCGTCCGGCATCTTCAACGCGCACAGCGTGCCGGTGGGTGGGGGCAAGCCCACCGCGCTGACGCGCTCGAAGACGGACAGCATCCGGGTGGTCGGGGCCTTCCCTCGTGACAGCCGCTTCCTCTTCGAGCGCGACAAGGGCGGCGATGAGCAGTCGCACGTCTACGTGCGCACCCCGGACGGCAAGGAGAAGGACCTCACGCCCATGAAGCAGGGCGTGGCCCACTTCCTGGGCTTCAGTCACGACGACAGCGCGTTCTACATCACCACCAACGAGCGCGACCCGGGCGCCATGGACGTGTACCGCCATGACGCGAAGACGTGCGCGCGCACGCTGCTGGTCCAGAACGACAAGGGGTTCGGCGTCGCCGCCGTGGCCCCGGACGAGAGCTGGGTGGCGCTGGAGGAGGCGGTCACCACGTCGGACCGCAACGTGTGGCGCTACGACGTCGCGACGAAGACGCTGAAGAACCTCACGCCCCACACGGGCTCGGCCAGCTACCGCGTGGGGGACATCCACCCCGTCACCGGGGAGCTGTACGTCATCACGGACGACGGCTCGGAGTTCGAACGCGTGGTGCGCCCGGCGAAGGAGGCCGGCAAGTGGGAGGACGTGGAGAAGACGGACTGGGACATCTACGGCACCTGGTTCTCGCGCTCGGGGGCGTTCCGCGCCTCCATCATCAACGTGGACGCCGGCACCGAGGTGCGCCTGCACGACGTGAAGGCCGGCACCCAGGTTCCGCTGACGCAGCTCCCCGCCGGGATGATCTCCAACGTCGTCTTCTCCCGTGACGAGAAGCAGCTGGCGGTCCAGCTGGAGACGGACCGCACCTCCGCGAACCTCTATGTCCTGGACCTGGTCACGAAGAAGACCCGGCGCGTGACGGACACGATGAGCCGCGAGCTGGACCCGGAGGACCTGGTGGACGCGCAGGTGGTGCGCTTCAAGTCCTTCGACGGGATGGAGATCCCCAACCTGCTCTTCAAGCCGCACCAGGCGACGGCGCAGAACAAGGCCCCCGCCATCGTCTACGTGCACGGCGGTCCCGGCGGCCAGACGAGCCGGGGCTACAACAACTTCGTCCAGTACCTGGTGAACCACGGCTACGTGGTGCTGGGCATCAACAACCGGGGCAGCGCCGGCTACGGCAAGACGTTCCTGAAGGCGGACGACCAGAAGCACGGCAAGGATCCGCTGCTCGACTGCGTGGAGGCGCGCAAGTACCTGGCGAGCCTGCCGTACGTGGATGGCTCGCGCGCGGGCATCCTCGGCGCCAGCTACGGCGGCTACATGGTGCTGGCGGCGCTCGCCTTCCACCCGGACGCCTTCGACGTGGGCGTGGACGTCTTCGGCGTGTCCAACTGGCTGCGCACGCTCAAGAGCATGCCGCCCGAGTGGGGCGCCTTCCGTCAGGCCATGTTCCAGGAGATTGGCGACCCGGAGAAGCAGGAGGCGATGCTCAGGGAGACCTCCCCTCTCTTCCACACGGAGCGCATCCAGAAGCCGCTGTTCGTCGTGCAGGGCGCCAACGACCCGCGCGTCCTCCAGGCGGAGTCGGACGACATCGTCGCGGCGGTGAAGAAGAACGGCGTGCCCGTGGAGTACCTGCTGCTCCCCGACGAGGGCCACGGCTTCAAGAAGAAGAAGAACGAGGCGGAGGTGGACCGGCGCGTCCTGGCGTTCCTCGACCGCTACCTGAAGCCCGCCACCGCCACGTCCCCCAAGCCCTGAGGGGCGCTTCCGCGACGCACTGAAGGCTCCCTGCCGCCCTGCTTGCTTGTCAGGACTGAATTTCCGCGTCCGTCGCTGGGAGCGAAAGGAGCGGTCCCGATGCGCCAGGCGATGAAGCAGGCCCCGATGAACCTCAAGCACCTGAACCCTTCCGGTCACGGCATCGACGCGGCCTCGCGTCCCAGCCCGGTGACCGCTCCTTCCACGTGCCGCTGGCGGGGCTTCGCGTCCCTTCGCCTCGCCTCGCCCGGCTCCTGAAGGCGTCACGCCCGTCCCTGACGCGGCATGTCCCTGGAGGCCGGGCTCCCGACAACGGGGACCCGGCCTTCTTCATGTCCGGGCTCCCACCCACCTTCCGCTTCCCACCCATAGGCCGCGCACCGGGTGCAGTCCGAACTCCAAATCCGGACGAGCAGGGTTCGACTCCCTGGCGGCCTGTCCCGCCCGAAAGGCCCCTGTGTCATGGAAACGCTGGTGCTGAGCCAGTCCTACGAACCCGTCGCACGCATCCCGTGGCAACGCGCCGTCATGCTGCTGGTCCAGGGCAAGGTGGAGGTCGTCGAGGAGTACGAGGACCGCGTCATCCGCTCGGTGACGGTGGAGCTGCGCATGCCGTCCGTCATCCGCTTCGTGCGAGCCCTGTGGAAGGGCCCGCGCGGCGTGCGCTTCAGCCGCGAGAACGTCTACCAGCGCGACCAGTGCCGCTGCCAGTACTGCGGCCGCAAGGTGACCCGTCCGGAGGCCACGTACGACCACGTGCTGCCGCGCGCGCAGGGTGGCCGCACGAGCTGGGACAACATCGTCATCGCCTGCGTGCCCTGCAACCAGAAGAAGGGCAACCGCACCCCGGCGCAGGCGCGGATGACGCTGCGCACCGTGCCCGCGAAGCCGAAGCGGCTGCCGGACGCACTGGTCGTGTCGTTCCTCATGGAGAAGGGCCTGCCCCTGTCCTGGCGCAAGTTCCTGAGGGACGTGGCCTACTGGCACACGGAGCTGGAAGCGTAAGGTCCTGGCCCACGCGGATGGGCCGGGACTTCGCTTCCGCGCCGCAACGGTTAGAGTGCCGCACGTCGAGGGGGCGTTCCGGACCACACCATGGCGACGAGGAAGAACGAAGACCAGGAGCGGCTCATCGACCGCGACCTCACCGCGATGGCGCGCGAGGGCAAGCTGCCGGCCGCCCACGGCGTGGACACCTCCGTGACGGAGGTGCTGGGGCTCCTGGCGCGTGGAGGCAAGCACCCGCTGCTGGCGGGCGAGCCCGGCGTGGGCAAGAGCGCGCTCGTGCAGGAGGTGGCCCGCCGCATCGCCGAAGGACGCGTGGACGGAGACCTGGCCCAGGCACGGCTCGTGGAGGTGTCCGTCGCGAACATCCTGGCGCGCAGCACCCAGCGCCAGGCCGCGGAGTCCTTCGAGGAGCTGCTCACCCACCTGGGCCGCCACCCCTGCCCCATCGTCTACATCCGCGACCTGCCGGTGGCCCTGGGCGGCCCCCTGGCGCCGGTGGCCGTGCGCGCGCTGCGCACCGGCGGCCTGCGCTTCATCTTCGAGACCGAACCCAAGCGCGTGCAGGAGCTGCTGCGCGCCGACGAGGCCCTGGCCGAGCGGCTCCACCTGCTGCCGCTGAACGAGCCTCCGCTGGAGAAGGCGCGCTGGATTGTCGGCCGCGTGGCGGAGGAGCTGGAGCGCGAGCTGCGGCTGCCCATCGACCCGGCCGCGTGCGACCTGGCGCTGCGGCTGTCCGCGAAGTTCCTCCTGGCGCAGCACATGCCGCGCAAGGCCATCGAGCTGCTCAAGGAGACGGCGGCGGAGGCCGCGGGCGTGGCGCGCGACCACGTGGGGCCGGAGGACGTGCTCACCCGCTTCTGCGCCGCCACGCGCCTGCCCCGCTTCGTCGTGGACGACGCGATGCCGCTGGACCTGGAGGAGACGGAGCGCTTCTTCGGGGAGCGGCTGCTCGGCCAGACGGACGCGGTGGCCGCGGTGCTGCGCTCGGTGGCGCTGCTCAAGGCGGGGCTCAACGACCCGCGCCGCCCGCTGGGCGTGTTCCTCTTCGCCGGGCCCACGGGCGTGGGCAAGACGCAGCTGGCGAAGCTGCTGGCGGAGTACCTCTTCGGATCCGCGGACAGGCTGGTGCGCCTCAACATGGCGGACTACCCGAACGACGGCGATGAGAGCGTCCCCTTCGGCGCTTCATGGGCACCGGCGCTGGAGACGCGGCGGGGTGAGCTGTCCGCGCTGCTCGACGGCAAGGTGTTCACCGTGCTGCTGCTGGACGAGTTCGAGAAGGCCGCGCGCAGCGTGCACGACCGGTTCCTCCAGCTCTTCGACGAGGGCACCTTCGTCAACGGCGCGGGCGAAGCGGTGTCGTGCAACAACACGCTCATCGTGGCCACGTCCAACGTGGGCTCGGAGGTGTACCGCGAGGCGGGCCTGGGCTTCGCCGCGCACAAGCGCGCGGAGGAGCAGGTGTCGGAGGTGGACCGCCGCATCGCGGAGGCCTTCCGTCCGGAGTTCCTCAACCGCTTCGACGCCATCTGCCACTTCCGTCCGCTGTCGCGCGTGGACATCCGCAAGATTGCCCAGCGCGAGGTGGGCCGCGTGCTGGAGCGCGAGGGCATCCGCGCCCGCGCCCTGGACGTGGAGGTGACGCCGGAGGTGGTGGACCGGCTGGTGGAGCGCGGCTATTCGCCGCAGTTCGGCGCGCGCTACCTGCAGCGTGAAATCGAGAAGACGCTCACCGCGGCGCTCGCGGTGGAGATTGCGCGCAGGCCGCTGCCGCCGGGAACGCCCGTGCGCGTGGAGGCCCGCCCGGGAGGCCGCGTGGTCGCGGTCGCGGAGCCCGTGCCGCCGCCCCGAGAGGTGACGGCGCAGCTGCTCTTGCCCACGCCGAAGGCCGCGGCGGTGAAGCGCCGGCTGGACCGCAAGTCGCTGCTGATTGAAATGGACCGGCTGGTGGGCCGTGCGCGCGCGCTCGCCGAGTCCACGGGACGGTCGGAGTTGGAGGAACGCCGCGCGGCGCTGCTCGCGGAGACGCAGGCGCCCAACCTCTGGGACGACTCGCTGCGCGCGGCGGACGTCCTCCGCGCCTTCCGCACGGTGGAGGCTCAGCTGGGAGAGCTGGACCGCCTGGAGGCCGCGTGCCAGTTCGGGCGCCGGCTGGTGCGCGAGGCGAAGAACGAGATGCAGCTGGGCTCCGCCGCGAAGCAGGTGGAGGAGGTCGCGCGCGAGGTCCAGATGGCAGAGGCGCTGCGGGCCGCCGGGGCCACGACGTTGGACAACGAGGCGCTGGTGGACATCTGCGCCAGCGACGCGTCGGAGCTGCAGGACGTGTGGGTGCAGGAGCTGGCCACCATGTACCTGGGCTGGGCGCAGCGCCGGGGCTACGAGGCCACCGCCGTCGCGGAGGCGGACGCCCCCGCGCGCGTGGTGGTGCGCATCGCAGGACCGGGAGCGTATGGGTTCCTCGCGGGAGAGGCGGGGCTACACCGCCGCCTGGAGGACGAGAAGCGCCAGCGCGCGTACGTGCGCGTGCACCGGGGTGGGCCGCTGGAGGAGGTGGAGCGGGAGCTGCTGGTGCTGGAGGGCCGGCCGGTGAAGAGCCGCGAGGGCGAGTACCTCCAGCGCGTGCGCAACGAGGTCACCGCGAAGGACGAGGCCACGGGCCGCGTGCTCACGCTCATTGGCGCCGGGGAGCTGGACGAGCTCAAGGGCATCGCCGCGCGCGTCGTCGCCGGCCAGGGCGCCAGCACCGACGAGGCCCGCCGCTACTTCCTGGGCCGGGGAGCGCGCGTGGAGGATCCCCGCACCGGCGCTGGGACGCCCCGCGTAAAGGACGTGATGCGAGGCGAATTGGATGTGTTCATCGCCGCGTGGATTTCCCGTCCGCCTCCGGAGGGCTCCACGCCGATGTCCTGAGCGGTCAGGGCAGGTCGCCCTGGGCCACGCCCAGGCGCATGGCCTCCGCGAGCACGTCCAGGCCCTGCGCGGTGTTGATGCGGGAGTGCGACATCGCGCCGCTGACCACCTGCACGGCCCCGCCCAGCACGAAGGGCAAGGGCCGGCGTCCCAGCCGCATCAGCCGCTCGTCGTAGAACGCGGACGGGGCACGCTCACGCACCAGGCGCGCCAGGGTCACCATGTTCGCGGTGCGCGACGGCTGCATCGCGGGCCCCAGGCACGAGAAGTCGAAGCCCAGCTCCGGCAGCACGGCGCCCCTGCCGTCGCGGTCGAAGACGAAGACGACCTGCGACGTCTCCTCCTGCGAGCCGCGCACGCTCTTCTCCTCCGTCTTCGTCATCTTCAGGCCGCCCGTGATGAGGGCCGTGCCCAGCGCCACCTTCGTCGTCTTCTCCGTGTGCTCGCTCTGCGTGCGCAGGGACGATGCGCCCCGGAGGATGACCGTCACGTCCTCCCAGGCCATGGTGAGCGGCGCGCCCGCGCGAGGCGTGAACGTCGCCTGCGCCGCGCCGAACGTCACGGTGCGAGCCGTGACGCGCTCCGCGACCTCCGACTCGTCGATGGCGAGCGCCGCGAGCCCCGCGTCCCGGAGGGTCTTCACCAGGGCATCCGCCGCATCGGGAGCCAGGCGTGCAATCAGGGCGGGAGGCTCGGGGGCCAGCCGCATGCGGGCCTCCGCCGGGGCCATGCCCGCCGCGGCGGCGAGCACCTGGGCGGCTTCCGGAACCTCACCCGCGGGACGAACGAGCGCGACGATCTTCATGGCCTTTTCCACCCCTGGCGCTGAGCGCCGCCATCCTCGCGCGAATGCAGGGTGGCGCGCATCCGAACCCGGGCGTGGCGGGAACATTCCCCGCGCGGTGGACAAACGCTCAGTCGAGCAGGTGCGGGTTGCGCAGCAGCAGCACTCCGGCCTGCACGGTGGCGGTGTAGCCATTGAGCTTGCCGGTGCGCACCAACTCGCTCACGTCGCGCACGCCGGTCTCCGCGAGGACGCGGTCCACCGCGCCCTCCCCCTGGTTGTACGCCGCGAGCGCGAGCCGCCAGTCGCCGTAGCGCGCATACAGCGCCTGGAAGAGGGCCGCGGCGGCCTCCGTCTCCCGCGCCACGTCCAGCCGCTCGTCGCGTCCCGCCTCCACCTTCAAGCCGTAGCGACGCGCCGTCTCCGGAATGAACATCCACACGCCCGCGCCCCTCGACCCCGGCGCCATCGACGGCTCGCGAGACGTCTCCGGCAGGTTGCTCACCGCCGACTCCACCATCGCCACCGCGAGCAGCCCCTCCGGCAGGGAGCGCGAGCGCAGCGTGCCCGTCATCGCCTCCCGGTGCTCCTGGAGGTTCGCCAGCGCCTTGCGCATGAAGTCGCGGCCCTTCCGCGTGGTGACGAACTTGTTGAGCTGTTCGACCACGGCGGCATCCACCACCACCGGCAGGTCCCCCGCCTTCTGCCCCGCTTCCGCCAGCGCGCGGGCCTCCGCCAGCGACACCGCGCGCCCCCGCACCGTGCCCTGCGCCCACAACGCCAGCGGCGCGAGCACCAACGCCAGCGACAACGACAGCCCCAGGGTGCGCACGGAGCTACGGGGACGTGGCTGGAACAGCATGTGGATCCTCCTGACGGTGGGGTGGGACATGCCGGTGACACCGGCGGGAAGGGAAAAGGCAGCAGGGACACGCAGCGACGCCTGCAACAGGCACCGCGCATACGCCTCCGCGGACACGTGCTTCACCGTGACGAGCGCCTCGTCACAGGCGAACTCCTGACGCTCCGCCAACCACCGCGAGAACGCCCGAGCGAACGGATTCCAGAAGAAGGCGCTGTCGAACCCCAGCCGCGCATAGGCAAACACCGTGTCCCGCTGCCGGTGGTGTTGCAGCTCATGCCGCACCGTGAGCCGGAGCGCCTCCGAGTCCTCCAACACCTCAGCGGGAACCACCGCCCACGCGCCGCCGCCGGGAAACCACACGGAGAACGCGCCGTCCGCCGCGTCCCCCAGCACCACGCGCACCCGGCCCACGCGACGAAGCACGGGCAGCGTCTCCAGCTTCCGCCGCAAGCGCGCATACCGCCGCAGCTCCCACGCCAGGAACGCCAACGCCCCCACGCCCACCAACCCCACTCCGACCCTCGCCCACGGCAGGTCTGCGCCCGGGGACCGCGTCTCCGGCACGGCGCCGAGCACGGGCCGCGCTTCGACAGGCACCAGCGGCGCGGCGTAGCCCGCCAGGGAACGCTCGAACTTGAAGAGCGGCGCCGACGGCATCCACTCCCGCGCCGCGAGCGCCACGAAGGGCAGGAGCACCGCCAGCCCCAGCGTCACCCGCCCCACGCGCAGCGTCTGCCGCGCGTCCAACCGCCGCTCCATCCCCAACGCCAGCGCCGCGCGCAAGAGCCCCAAGCCCACCGCCACCAGCACCGCCGCCGTGAGGTACGCGGCCAGCACGTCCCGGACAAGGGCACTCATCCCCGGCCTCCCTTGCGGCCCAGCAGCTTGCGGATCTGCTCCACCTCCTCCGCGGACAGCGGCACCGCCTCCACCAGCCGCGCCACCAGCGACGACGGCGTCCCGTCGAACACCGTGGCCACCAGGTGGCGCACGCTCTGGGCCTCGTAGGCCTCGCGAGACAGCCGCGCCGAGTACAGGTGCCCCCGCCCCTCCTTGCGGCTCTGCACCACGCCCTTCTGCTCCAGGATGCGCAGCACCGTGGACACCGACGTGTAGGCCAGCTTGCGCTCCGGCGGCAGCGCCGCGAGCACGTCCGCCACGCTCACCTCCCCCAGCTTCCACACGAGCTGCATCAGCTCCAGCTCCACGGGCGTGAGCGGCTTGGACTCCTCGACGGACGGCGGCTTCGTCACGGGCAGGGCCTCCCGGCTTCGAACTAAATCCTTAGTTCAAATACAACTAAGCCTTTAGTTTGAATCCGTCAAGCAGGCGGGCAGTGGCTCGCGGTGGTGGGGTGTGCGGATTCCCACGCACGGGAGGGGCCAGGCCCTTAGACTCCCGGGCACATGCTCCACGTCATCCCTCTGGGCGGCCTTGGCGAAATCGGCCTCAACGCCATGGTGCTCGCCTGCCGTGGGGAGATGCTGCTCATCGACGCCGGCCTGATGTTCCCCTCGTCGGGAATGCCCGGCGTGGACATCATCGTCCCGGACTTCACGCACCTGCAGCGCAACGCGGCCCAGCTCAAGGGCGTGCTCCTCACGCACGGGCACGAGGACCACATCGGCGCGCTCCCCTACCTGCTGGGCGACGTGCCCGTCCCCATCTACGGCACGCGCTTCACGCTCGCGCTCGCGCGGCAGCGCCTGGAGGAGCTGGGCGTGAAGGCGGACCTGCGCGAAATCGAGCCGCGCACCCCCTTCCCCGTGGGCAGCGTCTTCAGCGTGGAGGCCACGCGCGTGACGCACACCGTGCCGGACGCGGTGGGCTTCATCGTGCGCTCGCCCGAAGGCACCGTCATCCACACCGGCGACTTCAAGCTGGACCCGGACCCCATCGACGGGCTCAAGACGGACCTGGAGCGCTGGGGCGAGGCGGGCGACGAAGGCGTGCTGTGCCTGCTGTCGGACTCCACCAACTCCGAGCACGTGGACGAGACCGGCAGCGAGCGCGTGGTGCAGACCACCTTCGAGCGCCTCTTCCACGAGACGAAGGGCCGCATCGTCGTGGCCCAGTTCTCCTCCAACCTCCACCGCATCCGGCACCTGTTGGACCTGTGCGAGCGCACCAGCCGGCTCGTCGCGCTCCAGGGCCGCAGCATGGTGCGCAACGTGGAGCTGGCGCGGGAGATGGGCTACCTGGACGTGCCCGACTCGCTCTTCGTGCACCTGGACAACGTGCCCAAGCTCGCGCCCCACCGCGTGGCGGTGCTCACCACGGGCGCGCAGGGCGAACCGCGCGCGGGCCTCACCCAGCTGGCGAATGGTGACGGGCCCGTGCGCCTGGAGCCCGGCGACACCGTCATCGTCAGCGCCCGGCCCATCCCCGGCAACGAGCGCTCCGTGGGCGCGCTGCTCGACCAGCTCCACTGGCGCGGCGCACGCATCGTCTACGCGCAGGTGGAGCCCGGCGTGCACGTCTCCGGACACGCCAGCCGCCCCCAGCAGCGCCGGGTGCTGGAGCTGATCCGCCCCAGGAACTTCATCCCCGTGCATGGGGAAGTCCGGCACCTGCACCGACACCTGACCACCGCGCGCGAAGCCGGCATGGCGGCGGAAGGCCTGCTGCTGGCCCACGACGGGGACGTGGTGACGTTCGAGGAGGGACGGGGCCGCTTCACTGGCAGCGTGCCTTCAGGGCGCCTCATGATGGAGCGCTCCGGGGACGGCGTGGTGACGCCGGAGACGCTGGTGGAGCGCAACCGGCTGGCGGAGACGGGTGTGGTGGCCGCGGCGGTGGTGCTGAGGCGCGACACCCAGGCGCTGGTGGCGGGGCCCCAGCTGTCCGGCCAGGGCCTCAGCCCGGACGAGCAGGGCGTGCTGGCCCGGGTGGCCCAGGACGCGCGGGCCTTCTTCGAGGAGCTCAACCCCCTGCTCCGGGGGGACGACGCCCTGGTCCGGGAGGAGCTCACGAAGGCGGTGAAGCGGGCCTTCAAGCAGCACACCTCCCGGCGGACCCTGGTGGTGCCCTTGGTCGTCCGGGTGTAGGTATGTTAAGGGCGCGAAAGGTCCCCCCATGCCCTCCTTCGACGTCATCTCCAAGATCGATCTGGCTGAACTCGACAACGCGGTCAATCAGACCCGCAAGGAGCTCAGCACCCGCTACGACTTCCAGGGCGTGAAGGCCGAAATCGACATCGCCCCGGATCATTCCGCGCTCACGCTGAAGACCAACAGCGAGGAGAAGCTCCAGGCCGCCAAGGAGGTCCTGCTCGGCAAGCTGGCCAAGCGCGGCATCAGCCTGCGCGTCCTGGAGTTCGGCGACATCGAAAAGACGGGCCTGTCCAACGTCAAGCAGCCCATCAAGCTCCAGCAGGGCATCCCGGTGGAGAAGTCCAAGGAGCTGATCAAGGTCCTCAAGGAGTCGAAGCTCAAGGTGCAGGGCTCCATCCAGGCGGATCAGCTCCGCGTCACGGGCAAGAACCGGGACGACCTGCAGGAGGCCATGGCGCTGTTCCGCAAGGAGCAGGACCGCCTCAGCCTGGACATGCAGTTCACCAACTTCCGCGACTAGAGGCGCCCCTTCGCCATGCACGCCGCCCGTCTGGCCCCCCTGCCCCTCTGTCTGCTCCTCGCCACCGGCGCGTTCGCGCAGGGCGCGGCGCCCCGGCCCAGCAAGCCGGTGCCCGTGCTCAAGAAGGCGCCCCGGCCGGAGAAGGGGCTCAAGGACTTCGGCTCGCCGCTGGTCCTCAAGCCGCTGTCCACCGAGGGTGCCACCGCGAACTTCTCCGCCCGGGTGGGCTGGCGCAAGGACACGCTCTTCGTGGGCGTGGAGGCCACGGACAACCAGCTGCTCGCGGGTGACGTCATCACCCTCACGCTCTACTTCCCGGACTCGGGGCCCACCGCCACGGGCTACACCTACCGCTTCGCCTTCGACGGCCAGCGCACCTCCGGGGCGGACAGCGGCACGCCGAAGTTCGCGCAGGGCCTGGTGAACGCCGCCGTGCACCGCCAGGGCGACACGCTGTCGGTGGTGGCGATGATTCCCGTGCGCGCCCTGCCCCGCTTCCCCGCGGTGGATCCGCTCGTCATGGACCTCTGCATCACCTACGAGGACCAGGACCAGGTGGGCGCCAAGGTGGTGCCGGTGTCCAACTGCAAGGGCGGCACGATGCCGGAGGGAGAGGCGCTGCGCCTGCCGGACGAGGCGCGCAAGAACCTCAAGCTGAAGCCCCCGGAGAACGTCACCGCCCTGGAGGCGGCCCCCACCGGCTGGCTGGGCTGGGGCGTGCTCAGCTACCCCAACTGGGCCCAGGGCGACGCGCCCCTCACCCCCGGCTCGCTGCGCGAGTTGGTGGCGCCCAACGCGGTGGACGCGTCGAAGATGGGCGTGAACCTGCCGGAAACATTAAGCCTGCCGGACGGACGGCCGGTCGTTACCGTGCTCACTGGGAAGAATCCCTATGCCGTCGAGGGTCAATGCGACTCCGATGACGAGCTCCGCATGGGGCTCTATGTGGTGTCGGGGAAGACAGCCCAGCGGGTGCTCGACTGGCCGGCCGCCACCTGTGCGCTGGGTCGCGCCACCTCGGTGGAGCTGGAAGAAGACGGGGCGCTGAACATCGGTTACTCGAACGGCGCCATCATCAACTTCGTTTGGAGTGCGGACCACTTCGAGCGGACGCAACTGGGAAAGCGGTAGACGCGCGTGGAAGAGACCAAGAGCCTGTACATGATGACCCTCGGCTGCCCGAAGAACCGGGTGGACTCCGAGGTGATGCTGGGCACGCTGCGCACGCGCGGCTATTCGCTCGTGCAGGAGGCCTCGCAGGCCGAGGTCATCGTGGTCAACACGTGCGCCTTCATCGGCCCTGCGAAGCAGGAGTCGGTGGACTCCATCCTGGAGATGGCGGAGCTGAAGAAGTCGGGCGCGTGCAAGACGCTCGTCGTCACCGGCTGCCTGTCCCAGCGCTACGGCCAGGAGCTGTCGCAGGAGATGCCGGAGGTGGACCACTTCCTGGGCACCAGCGCGTACGCCCAGATTGGCGACCTGCTGGCGGCGGAGGCCACGCCGCGCCAGGTGATTCCGGATCCGGACTACATCCACAACGCGGAGACGCCGCGCATCAACTCGATGCCGAAGTACACGGCGTACCTGAAGATTTCAGAGGGCTGCGACAACGCCTGCGCGTTCTGCATCATCCCCACGCTGCGCGGCGGCCAGCGCTCGCGCACGGTGCAGGACATCGTGGCGGAGGCGCGGAACCTGGCGGACAGCGGCGTGCAGGAGCTGAACCTCGTCGCGCAGGACCTGACGGCGTACGGGCATGACCTGCCCGGCAAGCCGAAGCTCCACGAGCTGCTCAAGGAGCTGGTGAAGGTGGACGTGAAGTGGATCCGCCTGCACTACGCCTACCCGCGCGTGTTCCCGGACGAGCTCATCGACGTCATCGCCACCGAGCCGAAGATCGCCAAGTACCTGGACATGCCGGTGCAGCACGCCAGCGACAAGCTGCTCTTGTCCATGAAGCGCGGCCGCAACTCGGAGTTCCTCAAGAAGCTGCTGGGCAAGCTGCGCGAGCGCGTGCCGAACCTGGTGATGCGCACCTCGCTCATCGTCGGCCTGCCGGGTGAGACGGAGGAGGACTTCGAGCTCCTGAAGGAATTCGTGAAGGAGCAGCGCTTCCAGCGCCTGGGCGTGTTCCAGTACTCGGACGAGGAGAACACCGCCGCGTTCGACCTGCCGAACAAGGTCCCGGCGAAGACCATCGAGCGCCGCTGGCGCGAGGTGATGGCCATCCAGAAGCGCATCAACCGCGAGCAGAACAAGAAGCTCGTGGGCCAGAAGCTCACCGTGCTGGTGGAGGGCCCCAGCGAGGAGTCCGAGCACCTGCTGGTGGGCCGCCACGAGGGCCAGGCGCCGGAAATCGACGGGCAGGTCTACATCAACGACGGCCTGGCGTACCCGGGCGAGTTCGTCACCGTGGAGGTGACGGAGGCGCACGACTACGACCTCATCGCCCGCGTGGTGGAGCGTCCGGATCCGAAGCAGCGCGAGCACACCCCGCGCGAGGCCCATCCCGCGCCCGTGCCGCTGAAGGCGCTGGCGCGTCCGCCGGAGCCGCGGCCGGAGTAGTCCGTCACGAACGAAGGCCGTACCCCGGGCCCGCCCCGTCCTCCCACCCGGAGGCGGTCGCGGGCCCGAGCCGTTCGTGGGCCCTACTTCGGATCCTCGGGCTCCAGCTCGCGCTCCTCGACGGGCGGCGGCTGCGGGCCCGAGCCCTTCGTCGGCACCGCCACGCCCTCGCCCAGCGGCGTGGGCTGGCACTCGCACACGGTGCGCCGCGACGCGGACTCCGTGACGAAGGCGCACGTCGTGGGGCACTCGGGCTGACGCCCTTCCTCCACCAGCGACACGGCGTAGCTCTTCGCGCCCTGGAGCGCGGCGTGGCACGCGGGCAGGGTCTTCGCCAGCGAGGCCCAGGGCAGCCGGTGCTGGGTGTTGGCTCCGCGCGTGGTGGTCGGGAAGCTCAGGCCCACCTGACAGCCCGTCTCCAGACGCTGACCCTCCGCGCCCCGAGGCTCCACGTACAGGCGCACGCCCTCCGGCACGTCCCGGAACACCTCGCCGGAGAGGGCCACCGCGCCGTCGGGCTCCGCGCGCACGAAGATGCCGTAGCAGGCCTCCTCACTGAACGCGCCACCTTCGCCCGCGCACTGCTGGCGGCCTCCGCCCTCGGGCGTGCGCACGTGGGGCCTGCGCAGCACCAGCGCCCCACCCTGCGCGTCCACGGTGGCGGTGAAGCGGCCCCACACGTCCGGGCCCAGCCGGCCCAGGCTGCTCTGCGACGGCCAGCGCCCCGCGGCCTCCATCACCAGCGGCTTCACGCCCAGGCCGTCGGCCACCTCCACCGCGTCCACCACGAAGGTGCGCGGCGGCAGGCCCGCGGCCGTCTCCAGCGGCTGAAGCCCCAGCCCCAGCGCGGGGTCCACCGCCAGGCGGGAGAAGGGCTCGCGCGTGCCCAGCACGAAGGGGCCGGTGATGCTCGCTCCGCCCTGCGTCACCTGCACGGCCAGGAGCGGCCAGTCGCCCAGCGGCTCGCGGCTCAGCTCCACCACGTGGGACTCGCGCACCGAGTCCGTCGCGCGCAGCTCCGCGTCGTAGGCCTCGCGGGGACGTGAAGCGGTGAAGGTCACCTCGCGGCGCAGCGGATCCACCGTGAGGGCATACGGGAACAGCACGTCCTGCCCCAGCGTCACCGAGCAGCCCGTCTCACCGGAGAGCAGCAGCGTGCGCAGGGGCGGCGCCACCGGGCCCACCGTCACCGGCGGGGCCGGCACCTCCGGCCAGGAGCGATGGCCTCCGGAGGACTCCGGCACGCGCGCGGTCCCCGCGGCCACGGGCGGCTCACCGCCGAAGCAGCTGGAGGACACGAGCGACAGCGGCCGCGTGACGTCCAGCACCACCGGCACGGCCCGGCTTCCCAACCGCCCCGCCACCGTCAGCCGCAGCGAGGGCGACGACAGGAGGGGCAGCGTCTGCCCCGCGAGGCTCGTGGGACGTGAAGGGCCCGCGGGCGCGGCGGAGTGACACCCCGCGCCCAGCAGCACGCATCCCGCCAGCAGCACGCCACGCATGGAGGGCGGCCCGTCCTACTGCGCCTTCTTGGTGAAGTCGTCCACGCGGGTGCCCTCGGGCGGGTTCAGCTTGAAGCTGTCCGCGGAGATGCCCACGTTCGTCTTCAGGTCCAGGAACGCGATGGTGTTCTCACTGCCGTCCGGATCCACCACCGTGCTCTTGAGCACCTGCGCCGTCGAGGGGTCCACCTCCAGGCGCACCTGGCGGAAGCGGGGCTCGTTCTTCAGCGGATCCAGCACCAGCAGCGTGCCCTTGCAGTCCTTGCAGTCGCCCTTGGTGATGGCGAACTCGTCCGCCAGCTTCCCCTGGCCGAAGAGGAACGTCACCGACGCGGACAGCTGGCTGGTGTCCATGGCCGCCACCGACAGCGTCTGCGCCTCAGGGTCGTGCATGTAGACCTTGTTGCCCGCGAGCACGAAGGTCCGCTTGGACGGGTTCTCGTACTCCCAGCGCATCAGGCCCGGCTTCTTGTAGGTCACCGTGCCCGTGGACGTCTGCGTGCGGCGGAAGGCCTTGTACTTGTAGTCCTGCTTGAAGCCCGCCTTGAAGTCGCCCGTCTTCTCGTAGAAGGCCTGCATCCGGTCCACGAGCGTCTTCACCTCGGGCGCCATCGGCTTCGGAGTGGGCTTGGCGGCATTGGCGGCCACGCTCGCGTCGCCCTGCTTCGCGGCGGGGGGCATGGCGGCCGTGCCGGCATCCTTGGGAGCGGCGGCGGGGGCCTTGGCGGCGGCCGCGGGCTTCGGCGCGGGCGCGGTGGTGGGGGCCTGCGTGAGGAGCGTGAAGAGCAGGGATTCCAGCAACATGGCGTGCGCCTCCGGAGCGGGCACCCAGGGCGCCCGCAGGGTCCATCTACCGCATCCGGACGGCCCCCGGGGGGCCGGCATTCACCGCTGTGTGGCTTTGACCAGACGCTTCCGCTGCTTCACGCCCAGCAGGTAGAAGCGCTCCCGCAGTTCCTGGGCCTCCGTGGGCGTCAGATCTCCGGAGCCCCCCGCCAGGTGCTCGTCCCGCCAGGCGATCGCCCGGGTGATGCTGGCGGATGCCGCCGCGGAGATGTTCAGGCTCTGGCTGAAGCCCTTCATGGGCACCCAGAAGGTGCCATCCACGCCGTTGAGCACGTCGTCGCTGACGCCATAGCGCTCGTTGCCGAACACCATGGCGAACTTCGTGTCGAAGCGCAGCGTGTAGAGGTTGGTGGCCCCCTCGCGCAGCGCCGACGCGTAGAGGCTGAAGCCCCGCCCCTTCAGGTGCTCGCGGCACTCCGCGAACGTCTTGTAGAGGTGCACGTCCAACCACTTGTCGCAGCCCTGGGCCACCCGCAGGTTGGGGATGAAGGGCGCTTCCGGGTTGATGACGACGTGCACCTCCTGAACGCCCATGGACTCGCAGGTGCGCAGCACCGCGGCCATGTTGAAGTTGTCCTCCAGCCGGTCGAGCACCACCACGAAGTTGCGCGTGCGCTGGCTGACGACGCGGTCGATCTTCTCCTTCCGCACGTCGAGCAGGAACTGCTCCGGCTCGACGCCTTCGCGCTCGAACTTCTCGTAGCGGGGGCCTCCACCAGCCATCGGCTCAGCGCCTCCCGCCGGGCTTCTTCGCCGGGGCCCTGCGGGCGGCCTTCTTCACCGGGGCCTTGCGGGCGGCCTTCTTCGCCACCGGCTTGAGCGAGGTCTTCTTCGCAGCGGCCTTCTTCGCAGGAGTCTTCTTCGCGGCGGCCTTCTTCGCAGGAGCCTTCTTCGCGGCGGCCTTCTTGGCCGAAGCCTTCTTCGCCGGCCCCTTGCGCGCCGCCTGCTTCGCGGCCTTCTTCGCGGCGGCCTTCTTCACGGGGGCCTTGGCCACCGCCTTCTTCGCCGGAGCCTTCTTCGCCGGAGCCTTCTTCGCCGGCGCCTTGGAGGCGGACCTCTCCGTCGGCATCTCGACGTGGAGCTTGTCCGTGCTGCCGGTGAAGAGCACCTCCGCCACCGCGTCCATCAGGGCCTGCATGCCCTCGCCCGTGGCGCAGGACACCGGGTACACACGGATGCCCCGGCGGCGCAGCGCCTCCGTGAAGGGCCCCAGCCGCTCACGGCCCTCCGTGAGGTCCTGCTTGTTGGCGGCCACCACCTGCGGCTTGCTGGCCAGCTCCGCGCTGTACTTCTTCAACTCCGTGTTGAGGATGTTGAAGTCGTCCAGCGGCTTGCGGCCCTCGCCCTCGGCGCCCATGTCGATGAGGTGCACCAGCACCTTGCAGCGCTCCACGTGGCGCAGGAACTGGTGGCCCAGGCCCACGCCCTCGCTGGCGCCCTCGATGATGCCGGGGATGTCCGCCATGACGAAGGACAGGTTGTCCTTGTACTGGACCATGCCCAGGTTCGGCACCAGCGTGGTGAACGGGTAGTCCGCCACCTTCGGCCGCGCCCGGCTCACCCGCGAGATGAACGTGCTCTTGCCCGCGTTGGGGAAGCCCAGGAGGCCCACGTCCGCCAGCAGCTTCAGCTCCAGCCGCAGGGTGATCTCCTCACCCTTTCCGCCGTCCTGCGCGAAGCGCGGCGTCTGGCGCGTGGAGGTGGCGAAGTTCATGTTGCCCAGGCCGCCCCGGCCGCCCTTGGCCGCCACGAACTGCTGGCCCGGGTCGCTCAGGTCCACCAGCAGCTCGCCCGTCTGCTCGTTGCGGATCAGCGTGCCCACCGGCACCTGGAGGACCAGGTCCTCGGCGCCATGGCCGTTGCAGTCGCTGCCCATGCCGTGCTCGCCGCTCTTGGCCCGGTGGTGCTGCTGGTAGCGGTAGTCCAGGAGCGTGGTCAGCTGCGGGTTCGCCACGAACACCACGGAGCCGCCATTGCCGCCGTCCCCGCCATTGGGGCCGCCGCGCTCGATGAACTTCTCACGCCGGAAGGCCACGGCGCCGTTCCCGCCGTCTCCTGCCTTCACGTAGATGCGTACTTCGTCGACGAACTTCATGGGGCGAACGCCCTCCTGGAAAAACACAAAGCGGGCCGTCCTCGCATCCGCCCGTTCCCAACGGGAACGGAAGGACCGGGAACGACCCGCTCGGTAAGCCGTGCCCCGGGTTGCCCCGAGGCCACTGACTAGGCGCTCGCCTGCTCGGCGGCGGCCGGGTACACGGACACCTTCTTCTTGTCGCGGCCGAGGCGCTCGTACTTCACCACGCCGTCCACGGTCGAGAAGAGGGTGAAGTCGCGACCGAGCTTCACGTTCGTGCCCGGGTGGATGACCGTGCCGACCTGACGGACGAGGATGCTGCCCGCCGTGATGGTCTCACCGCCGTACACCTTCACGCCACGGTACTGCGGGTTGGAATCACGCCCGTTGCGCGAAGAACCCTGACCTTTTTTATGGGCCATGACACCTGCTCCTTGAAGTTCGTGTGGGGAATGCCCGGAAAAGCGACTAGCCGGAGATCGAGGTGACCTTCACCTCGGTGTACGGCTGGCGGTGGCCACGGCGACGGGTCCAGCCTTCCTTCTCCTTCCGGAAGTGCAGGACGCGGCGGTGCTTGTCCTGCGCCAGCACCTTGCCCACGACCTTCGCGCCCGCCACCGTCGGCTGGCCCACCTTCGGGCTCTCAGAGCCGCCCAGCAGGAGAACCTCGGTGAACGAGACCTCAGCGCCGATGTCACCGGCGATCTTCTCGATCCGGACAACGTCGCCCTCGGCGACGCGGTACTGCTTTCCGCCCGTGCGAATGACTGCGTACATCGTCGAACCCCTGTCAGCTTCGGGTTGGTTCAACCCATGGAATCCAACGCGCATTTCGGACGGAGGACCGGCCGGCGCGCTAAAAGACGGCGGGACTTACGAGAATCCCGGGGGGGAGTCAAGGCAGTTGGCGGATCAGCCCGCCCCCAGGCTCCCTATTTGCTTTTGAATAGAATTCCCGGAATAAAGTCGACTGGACCGCAACCGAGCGCTCGCTAGGATGTGCGCCGCTTGCTTTCCACCTGTACCTGTACCTCATCCCTGAGGGGGAGAACCATCATGAAGAAGATCCTGTTCGGTCTGGCGGCCATGGCCTCGCTCACCGCTTGCGGCGGCAACATTTGCGACGACACCGCGGACGCGTTTGAGAGCCTGATCGACAAGGTCGAGGAGTGTGGCCTGCCCACGACCGGCTTCCAGGAGCCGACGGACGAGGACATCGAGTCCTGCAAGGAGTCGCTCGACGACTGCAGCGACTCGGACAAGGACAAGCTGGACGCGTTCGTGACCTGCATGAACGACGTCAAGGGCTGCAACGACAAGACCCAGACCGAGCAGCTGGCGTTCGCGGAGCGTCTCTCGAAGTGCAACGCCAAGCTCGATGGCGTGAGCGCGGCCTGCGGGGGCGAGTAGTCACGTCTTCCGGCTGAATCGCCGGAAGCACCGTCAGGGCCCGGTTCCCTCCCCAGGGAATCGGGCTCTTTCATTTCGGGGCCCCGACAGGCGCGCGCCCAGCGCCCGGTCCACCACCCGGCGGCGCTGGTGGTACTCCCATTCCAGGGGGTCCAGCTCCAGGCCCCGCTCGTAGGACTCCAGGGCCCGCTGGAGCTGGCCGTCGCGCTCCAGCGCGTTGCCGGTGAGGAAGTGCACCCGCGCGGTGCCCACCGCCCGGGGCTGTTCCGCCAGGTACTCACGGCGGAGGGCGTCCGCCTGGACCGCGGTCAGGCCCGCCTCCAGGCACCGCGCCACGCCCCGGGCATTGCCCAGCCGGGCGTCGTAGCGGGCCCGGCGCAGCGGCACGCCCAGGGTGTCGCCCGCGTCCCTCACGCGGATCAGCATGGACTCCAGGCGCGAGCGCTGCCCGCGCGACAGGGACCGCTGCCGCAGCGCGGACAGGGCTCCCCACAGCTCGCGCGCCCGCTCCCGTGCGGACTCCAGCTCCACGTCCGGTGAAAGCCCCAGCACCGCATAGTGCGTCCCCTCCCCCGCCAGCTGTCCGCGCCACATCGCCAGGACGCGCTCGGCCTCGGCGTCGTCCGGAAGCTCCCGGGGCGCGGGGAGCGGAGAGGCCGTGGCGCTCGCGAGGTGCTGCTCCACGCGGGCCTTCAGCGCGGCGGACGGCGCGACGAACTGCACGCCGAAGCCCGGGCGCATGCTCCAGGCCTGGGCCTGCTCGGGCGAGACGTGGCGCACCACCTCGCACGTGACGGACAGCGGCCCCGTGGACAGCGGCAGCACCACCTGGACCTGGGCGAACAGCGGAGGCAGCTCCCCCGTCGCGTGCAGGAACACACCGCCGCGCGACAGGTCCGACCCCGTGAAGGCCCGGGGTTGGGCTCCCGGCTGAAGCACCACCTGCACGGGCAACGGGAGTGTCTTTCCCCCGGACGCGCCCGGCGGGGCCAGCGGCGGGGTGCGCCGGGGCCCGGTGACGGGAGTCCCCGGGGTGGATCCGGCTTGCATGGGACGGGGACCGCCCACGGCCGCGCGCGGCGACGGGGGCCGCGTGGCGAGGGCCTGCTCCAGCGCGGCCCTGAGGGCGAGCGCGTGGGGGAAGCGTTCCTCCGGCGTCTTCGCCAGCGCGCGCAGCACCACCGCCTCCAGCGCGGCCGGCACCGAAGGGCAGATGGAGCGCGGGGCCGGGGGCGTGCGCGTCTGGTGCGCCACGAGCTGGGCGGTGAGCCCCTCGTCGGGAAAGGGCAGCCGCCCGGTGAGCAGCTGGTAGGCGATGACGCCCACCGCGTACAGGTCCGCGCGGCCGTCCAGGCGCCGGCTCAGGGACTGCTCCGGGGCCATGTACTCCGGCGTGCCCACGATGATGCCCGCCACCGTCTCCGGCATGCTCGCGTCCACCAGCTTCGCGATGCCGAAGTCGAGCACCTTCACGAACGGCATCCCCCGCCCGCGCTTCACCAGGAAGATGTTGTCCGGCTTCAGGTCGCGGTGGACGATGCCCCGCGCGTGCGCCGCATGCAGCGCGTCACACACCTGCATCAGCATGGGCACCACCGCCCCGGCGGACATGGGCGTCCCCACCCACGCCGACAGGGGCGCCCCCTCCAGGAACTCCATGATGAGGTACGGACGGGGCGCCGTGGCGTTGAGGTCGAAGATGCTGACGATGTTCTCGTGCCCGATGAGGTTCACCGCCCGGGCCTCGGCGTGGAAGCGCTGCACCAGCTCCGGGTAGCGCGTCAGGTGTTCGTGGAGCACCTTCACCGCCACGCGGCTGCCAATGGACACGTGCTCGGCCAGGTAGACGGAC
>NZ_RAVY01000249.1:0-12751 GCF_003611625.1 Corallococcus sp. CA054B | reverse complement strand
CTGTTGGGGCTGGGGGTGCTGGCGCTGGCGCTGTACTTCCTCTTGCCCTTCGACATCCGGGGCTACGTCTACTACCTCAACACGCGCTACGCGCACCTGGCCGCGGCGCTGCTGGTGGCGAGCATGCCGGCCGCGCGCGCGGACTGGCGGCGGCCGTTGGGGCTCGCGGCGGCGGCGGGCGCGCTGCTGCTGGCCTTCGTGATGGGGCGCGGCTTCCAGCGCTTCTCCCAGGAGGCCCGCGAGCTGGAGGCGCTGTCCGACCTGGCCGCGAACCGGCCGAAGGTGATGGGGCTGGTGTTCGACCCGCGCTCCAGCGTGGTGCGCTTCCCCGTCTTCATCCACGCCGCGGCGGTGGTGGCGCGCGAGCGCGGCGGGGTGCCCAACTTCACCTTCGCCACCACGCCCCACTCGCCGCTGCGCTACCGGGGCGAGGTGCCCCCCACCTTCCCTTCCGAGTGGCGGCCGCAGGAGATGAACTACGCGACGCAGGGCAGCTGGTACGACCACTTCCTGGTGCGCGGGGCGCATCCGTCGCGCGTCTTCGGCGCCCGGCTCCAGTCGGAACTGGTCATCGTGGGACAGAGCGGAGGGAGCTGGCTGGTGCGGCGGCGGTAGGGCGTGAAGTAGAAACCGGCGCATGAGCCCTGCCTCCACCGAGCCCCGTCCCCTGCTGGATGCGTTGCGCGCCGGCACGCCCCTGCCCGCCTACCCGGAGGCGGACGTCGCCCAGGCCCGGAAGCTCGCGGACGACGTGGGCTCCGCGTCCGTCCCGGCCGTGGAGGCCCTGCCCGAGGCCCTGGCGGGCGCGGTGCTGGAGGCCGCCGTGCTGGCGGGACAGGTGGCGCTGCCGGAGGCCCTGTCCGCTTCGTCGGTGAAGCCGCTGGCCAAGGCCGCGAAGAAGGCGCTCTACCGGCTGCGCTCGCGCGGCGTCACCCCTCCGGAAGAGCCCAAGGCGGCGCCCCCGGCTCCGGCCCCGGAGACGCTGCCCACGCTGGTGACGGTGGTGTCGTCGGCGGGGCAGTACGGCCTGCTGCTGACGCGCGTGGTGCGCGGCGGCGTGGAGCTGCTCCAGGTCATCGCGTCGGATGAGCAGGGCGTGCTGGAGCTCACCCGCACGGAGCAGAGCCGCGGGGACATCCGCCGCATCCTCAAGCACGGGCTGAAGAACGGCTTCGGCATGGAGGTCTCCCGCGAGGAGGGGGCCCGGCTGCTCGCCGAGGCCGCGGCCCTCAACCTGCGCACCCGCACGCCCTTCCCGCCGGACCTGGAGGCCGCGCTGCGCCACCACGGGGTCCAGCCCCAGGAGCCCGAGCCCCTCCCCACCCCCGAGCCCGACGACGTGCGCCGCGCCCTGGAGGGAGATCAGCTCCACGTGACGCCGGAGATCGCCGAGTGGGTGCCGCCCGACGCGGAGGTGCGGAGCCTGATGGAGCAGGTGCAGGCGCTGGCTTCCAGCCCGCTGGCGTTGAGCGGGCCCCAGCGCCAGCAACAGGTGCGGCAGAAGGTGTTGGACGCGGCCAAGGCCTTCTTCACCCCGGAGGTGCGCCAGCGCTACGCGCGCCGCCTGTGGCGCATGGCGGCCTTCTTCGACACGACCGCGCGGGCCCTCCAGGCGGACGTCGCGAGGGGCGAGGCGCGGCGCCTCTTCCACGGGCTCGACGAGCCCTTCTCGCTCTTCGCGGAGACGCTCTTCGCCAAGGTCGTGGTCCTGGCCGCGGCGGGTGCCCAGGCCCAGGCGGCGCAGGGCGCTCCGGCCCCCGAGGCGCCTCCTGCCGCCCCTACGGGCGAGCGGCGCAGCCCCGGCGGCCTCATCCTGCCCTGACGGTGCCCCTGAGCCGTCAGGAGGCGCCGTCAGGTGGGCCCGCGTCCCGGAGAACGCCCCGGGAGCGGGCCCGCTTGCGTCAGAGCGGCTCCGTGCGGGCGCACAGGAGCAGGTCCAGGTTCTCCCGCTCCCAGGCGAGCGCCCGCTGGTAGTCGTGGAAGCGCTTCTCGTGCTCCATCAGCTCCGGCGGGTGGATGCAGCGCCGGCCGTCCTCGCCCCGGCGGGCGCGGTAGACGTGGTGCAGCATCTCGTGGAAGACGATCCACTCCACGAAGTACCGGGGCACCAGCGGCTGATCCAACGCCGGGTGGATGCGGATGACCTTCGAGTCCGCCGAGTACGAGCCCATCTTGATGCTCTTGCGAGGCCCCTTCACCCGGGGCGCCGGCCCGTAGGTGATGGCCGCGTCGATGCGGCTCTGGAAGTAGCGCTCGTTGAGCCGCTCATAGATGCGGGCCAGGTCGTGGTAGCGCCCCACCGGGGACAGCCGCAGCCGCTTGCGCATCTGCGCCGGGGACAGCCGGCGGATGAAGATGCGGTTGCGCTCGATGTAGCGGTCCAGGAGCGCGCTGGCGTCCGGGTCCCCCTTGCGCACGAAGCTGGCGAGCGCCTGGAGCACGTCGTCCGGCGCCGCCAGGAACATGTGGTGCAGCCTCAGCCGCCACAGCGCCCGCTGGCGTTGGAACGTCAGCATCGTGTGGGTGTTGTCGTGGATCTCCACCGCCACCTTCCCCCGCAGCCTCGTGCGCAGCCGGCGCTCCAACACGCGCCGCCACACCTTCACCAGTCGGTTGGGCTCTGGGGCGACCGGGAGCTGCCGGGCCACCCTCCCCGCGGGGTAGGTCCTCTGTCGGTTGATGTTCTTCTGCTTCTTCGCGCGAGCCATAGAGGGGCCGGAGTCTACGGACCCCTCTGACATGTGTAAACGCGCCCGCTTGGTGGAAAGCCAAGGAATTCCAACGACTTAAGGGCACTCAAGCGTACCCGGTCCTACGTGTCCTCCGGGGGGTGCGGATGCCGCATACGCGTAAGTCGCCGTGCCAATTAGCGCCGCCTGCGGCATGGGACCCGGAGCGTCTGGAGTTCCCCGGTTACAGGTCGGACGTTGTAGGTCTCGATGCCCCGAGGTGCACGTCTTCCCGGGCAGGTGTACTGGACGCGGAGTGGGCCGGGAGCCAGGGCGACCACCTGGTTGATGGGCAGCTTTCCGCCCCCCGGCCGGCCGAGCACGGTGTGCACCGGGGCCTCGAAGCGGACCTCCACGGTGGCGGGGGGTGGGAGCTCGGCCGGGGCCGCTGTCGCTACGGCCAGCGGGGCCGCGGGTTCGGTGCCCGCCGCGGCCACCGCGAGTCCTGCGTCCGGCGGGCTCGCGGCGGTGTCCGCGAGGGCGGGTTCAACGGGCTGCCGCGCGGCGGTGTCCGCGAGGGCGGGTTCAGCGGACTTCGGCGGCGCGGCTTCGGCCGGAACTGGAGCGGGTGGCGTGGGCGCCTTCACGGGGGCCGTTCCCTGGGGACCGGGCCGCGCCGGGCCTCCCGTCGGAGGCCCCCTCATGGGCTCGGGGGGGGCCTGCGCTTCCGGACCGAAGAGGCCCATCATCCACGCGAGCCCCAGGCCCAGCACGGCCACGAGCACCACGCCCGCCACCACCACGATGGCGCGCGAGCGCCGGGCCGACCGGGAGGCGTCGAGCGTGTCGGGCCCCTCGTCGTCGTAGGCCTCGTCCACGTCTACGGGCGCGCGCACGGGCCGCCGGGGCGGCGGCCTTCGCGGCGCCTGGAACCCGATGGTGGACTCGTCGTCGTCCGGGTCTCCGGTCGTGACGGGCGTCGGGTCCGTGAGGCTCACCGCGGAGGGTCCCGGGTCGGTGTTGAAGCGCTCGTCGTCCTCGGGTGACGGCCGTGGCGGAGGGCGGACGTTGCGAGCCCCGGGGTTTCCGGACGGGGCCGAGCGGTTCGCGTCGCTGGACGCGGAGGCCCCCCGGCGCGGGCCTGGAGGCTGCGACCCCCGGCCGTCGTCGCCCATGCGGCGGGGGCCCGAGGACAACGGCTCGGAGCGGCCGTCGTCGCCAATGCGGCGGGGGCCCGAGGACAACGGCTCGGAGCGGCCATCATCGCCCATGCGGCGAGGCCCCGAGGACAACGGCTCGGAGCGGCCATCGTCGCCCATGCGGCGAGGGCCCGAGGACAACGGCTCGGAGCGGCCATCGTTGGAGGACGCCATGCCCGGCCGGCGCGGGCCAGGTGGCGGCGTCGTCGCACGTCCCTCCGGCGTGCGACGCGCGGTGGGCGCGAACGGATCATCCCCGGCACCCGCCCCGCGAGGCATGGCCACGCCGGACGACGGACGCCGCGCACGGTCTCCCCCACCCCGCTCTCCCGATCCGGAGCGCGCGGTGACCTCCGGAGCGCCGCGCCGCGCCGGTGCGGGCGTGGGCGCGACGGGCCGCGGACGGCGCGCGCGCAGCGGCACGGTGGAGTCGCCCTCGTCGTCCTCGTCCTGCGCCTCCTCCTCGTCCCAGGCTTCCGCCTCGAACACGGGCTCCAGGTGGCGGCGAGGCGAGGGAGCGCCGGGCATCGTCCCGACGGCGGTGGACTCGCCGTCATCATCATCGTCGTCGTGGCCCGAGGGCAGGTCGCGCGGCCGCGCCATCTGCGTCTCCGGCTCTCCTTCTTCCGCGTCCCAGGCGCGCAGCGCCGCGGCCTCCGCCGTGGGCCTGCGCGCGGGAGGCCGGGCCACCAGCCCCACGGGCGTCAGCGCCGAGGGCCCTCGCGGCTGCGACGCCGTCCCGCCCAGCGGCAGGGTGCGCGCGCCCGTGTCCTCGTCGAGCGGCGACGTGCGCGACGATGTGTCCTCCACGTCGGCCAGGGGCAGCGTGCGCGCGGCGGTGTCCTCCGCGTCCGCCAGGGGCAGCGTGCGCGCGGCGGTGTCCTCCGGCAGGTCCGGCACCGGGGGCGGCAGCGGCGTGCGCAGCGACGGCAGCGGAAGGGTGGCTTCGTGCCGGCCCGCGCGCTTCGCCGGGGGGATGTGGAGCACGGTGCGCTCCTCCTTCTCCCCCAGCAGCCGCGCGATGTACTGCGCCACGTCCAGGCTCTGCTTGAGCACGCCGGACGCGAGGAACGCCTGGAGGTCGTCGCGCACGTCGGAGGCCCGCTGGTAGCGCAGCGTGCGGTCCTTCACCAGGCACCGCATCACGATGCGCGACAGCGCCTCCGGGTAGTCCGGGCGCACCAGGTGCGGCGGCGTCGCCTCCTCGTAGCGGATGGCGTAGAGGATGCCTTCCGTGGTGGGGCGGTGGAAGGGCTGCTTGCCGGTGGTGATTTCGTAGAGCATCACCCCCAGCGCGTAGATGTCCGCCCGGTGGTCCAACCGCTCCTGGAGGATCTGCTCGGGGGAGAGGTAGAGGAACTTCCCCTTGATGACGCCCGGCTTGCTGCGCTCCATGAACGCGCCGGCCTTGGCGATGCCGAAGTCGACGAGCTTCACGCGCCCGTCGTAGGAGATCATCACGTTCTGCGGAGAGACGTCCCGGTGGATCAGCTCCAGCGGGCGCCCATCCACGCCGCGGCTGAAGTGCGCGTGGTCCAGGCCCGCGGCGATGGCCGCGCAGATCTTCGCCGCGACGCCGTACGGCATGGACGCGCCGAACTTGAACTCCTCCGCGAGCACGCGGCGCAGGTCCACGCCCTCCACGTACTCCATGCAGATGAAGATGTTGTCGCCCTCAATCCCCAGCTCGTGCACCTGCACGATGTTGGGGTGATGGAGCTGGGCGGCGATGCGCGCCTCGTCCAGGAACATCTGGACGAACTCCGGCTCCTCGGAGAGGTACGGGAGGATCCGCTTGATGACCACCAGCGTCGGATCCGGCGGCTTGTGCGCCAGGAAAAGCTCCGCCATCCCACCCAGCGCGAGGCGCTTGATGAGCAGGTATTTTCCGAACGGGGTGGCCGTCTGGGGCGAGCTCAAGGACGTGGAAGGTGCGGGCCGCGGGTGGAACTTTGAAGCGTGTCCGGAGCCTACCTGCATTCCCGCCCCGGGGGGAGCCGTCCGACCCGCCCGGCGCCGGACTCTAGGCAGGCCCCGCGGGCCACGCGAACTTTCGGGCCCCTGAAACACGACCGCCCCCCAGGGCATGGGGCCCTGGGAGGCGGACGGGGAAAGCGTCAGGCGGAAGGCGGATTACGGGAAGGCCACGCCGTCCACCTCGCCCGGCAGGTCTTCGCAGCCCTGCGGGATGATGGTGTAGGTGTAGCGCTTGTCGGTGATGCCCGGCACGCCGCTGTCCGAGCTGTTGTCACCGCAGCCCGTGATGTCGGAGCTGCCGTTCTCGCAGGGCGCGAAGGTGTAGGTGTCCCAGACGCCGGTGATGCCGTTGGGGAAGGTCACCGCGCCGCCATCCAGGGCCGCCTTCTGGAAGTCGCAGCGGGTGCCGCCGTCGCCGGACCGGTCACGCGTCTTGTCGTGGTAGACGAGGATGCCGCCGGTGACCTCGAAGCCGTAGTGGATGGTGCCCGCGTCCTCGTTGTCCAGGCGCATGAACTGGGTGGGCTGCGGGTTGGTCAGCGTGAGCGGACCCGCCAGGTGCACGCGCGTGCCCAGGTAGGCCGCGCTGTTCTGGGCCACCGCGAGCGACGCCTGCAGCTCCTCCACCGTCACCTCGTTGGCCGGCGGCCGTGCGTCGACGCCCGCGTCAACGACCTTGGGCGTGATGGCGAGCGGCACCGCGGGGGCGCCGTTGAACGCGCGCTGGTTGGCCAGGTGGTGGCGGCGGCCGCTGAACGGCTCGTAGTTCGGCTCCGTGCCGAAGACGCCCTCGATGTCCACCGTGTCGCCAATCTGCGGGCGATAGGATTCCGGCGTGTCCGTGTAGAACTTGTGGATGAAGAGGCCCTCCTTCGGAGAGGCCGGATCCGTCACCCAGAAGTATGAGCGCCAGGCGCCGTTACCCTGATCGCTGAGCTTCTCGTAGTGGATGCCCGAGACGACCACGTTGCGCAGCGTCGCCTTGGTGCTGAACGACAGCTTGCGCGTCGCGGCGATCTGGTTGGCGGTGGACCCCGCGTCGCCCGTGCCGGCATCCGTGCCCGCGTCGGTGCCCGCGTCAGTGCCCGCGTCGGTGCTGCAGACGCCCGTACAGCCGGCGTCGGGAGTGGGAGTGGGGTTGTCGTCGTCACGACCGCCACAGCCGGCCGCGGTGGCCATCGCCGCGGCAGCCAGGAGGGCCGCAGCGCCCAGCTTCGTGCGCAGTTCCATTTGAGATTCTCCGGGGGAGGTGAAGGGCGCCGAGGTGGTTGAAGTCCGACGCCGGTCGGGCTGAGGATTCAGGCCCTTATACCGGTGGCTCAGTAGGGCCGGCAAGGAACGGACCGAGGCCCTGTCCGTGACATCATCGTCAATTCAGGAATAGGTGGATCATGCTGCCGCGCGACACATTTCTTAATGGGCTCAAGCCCACGCTCCACATCGCGCACCGCGGCGGAGCGCTGCTCGCGCCGGAGAACACGCTGGAGGCCTTCCAGCGCGCCGTCCACACGCACCGCACGGACATGCTGGAACTGGACGTGCACCTGTCGCGCGATGGTGAAGTCATCGTCGCGCATGACGACACGCTGGAGCGCTGCACCGACGGGGAAGGTCCGCTCGCGGCGCTGACGCTGGCGGAGTTGCGCAAGCTGGACGCGGGCCACCGCTTCACGCCGGACGAGGGCCGCACCTTCCCCTTCCGAGGCCAGGGCGTGCGCCTGCCAACACTGCGCGAGGTGCTGCGCGCCTTCCCTGCCTTGCGCCTCAACGTGGAACTCAAGCCGGACGTGCCGGGCGCGGAAGCCGTGCTCGCCCGCCTGCTGACCGAGGAAGCGGCCCTGGGCCGCGTGTGCCTGGGCAGCGAGCAGGACGTCATCGCGGAGCGGCTCTACGAAGAGCTACCCGACGCGTGCCACTTCTACCCGCGCGACGCGCTGGCCGCGTTCGTCCTGGCGCTCAAGGCGGGCGAGACGCCTCCGGAGGACGCGCGCTACAGCGTGCTCGACATGCCGCTGTACTTCGGCGAGGTGCGGCTGGTGGACGACGTGCTGCTCAAGGCCGCGGCCGAGCGCGGCAAGTGGATCAACGTGTGGACGGTGGATGATCCGGCGGAGATGGACCGGCTGATCCAGGAGGGCATCGGCGGCATCATGACCGACCGGCCGGACCTGCTCCGCCAGCGAATGGACGCCCCTGGAAAGCCGGGTTAAGCCTTCGGACTCCATGCCCCGCTCCACCACCCGCGCGCGTCCGGCGACGTCCCGCACCGAGCCCTCGACCAAGGCGCCGCCCCCCGCCGACGCCGAAACGAAGCCGGCTCGCAACACCCTCAAGCTCAAGGTGAAGGTGCCGCGCGCCAAGCGCTTCGTGGCGCTCGCGGGCAACATCGGCGCGGGCAAGACGACGGCCGCGAAGCTCATCAGCCAGGGCTTCGGCTTCGAACTCTTCGACGAGCCCGTCATCGACAACCGCTTCCTGCGTGACTACTACGGCGACATGACGCGGTGGTCGTTCACGCTGCAGCTGGAGTTCCTCATCCGGCGCGTGGAGCACCACGAGCTCATCCACTCCGTCCGCAAGAGCTGCGTGCAGGACCGCACGCTCTACGAGGACCCGGAGATCTTCGCCAAGTACCTGCATGGCCTGGGGCACATGACGAACGCGGAGCTGGACCTGTACTACGAGTACTTCCAGCGGCTGTCGCGCCACATCGTGCGGCCGGACAAGGTCATCTGCTTCGACGTGCCGTCGGAGGAGGTGCTGCTCCAGCGCATCCGCACGCGCGGCCGCGCGGAGGAGAAGGGCATCGGGCGGCCCTTCCTCAAGGGCCTCAACGGCTACTACGCGGGCTTCCCCCAGGTGCTCCAGGAGAAGTACGGCGTGGAGTGCCTGGTGGTGGACGTCTCCAAGTCGGACATCCGCAAGGGCGCGGGCCGCGAGGAGTTCATGGACCGCGTCTCCGCATTCCTGGCCTGACAGCGCGCCGTTTCGTGCGACGCTCCGCGGCGCCATGCACGACCTCAGCCCCAAGAGCCCGCGCGACTCCGAAGTGGTGATGACGCAGCTCATCCTCCCTCCGGACGCCAACAACCTGAACGCCGCGTTCGGCGGGAAGGTGATGCAGTGGATCGACATCTGCGGCGCCGTGGCCGCCCAGCGCCACTGCCGCCAGGTCGTGGTGACGGCGTCCATGGACGACCTGTACTTCCACGCCCCCATCCGCGTGGGCTGGATTGCCCTGCTCCACTCGCGCGTGCTCGCGGCATTCCGCACCTCGCTGGAGGTGGGCGTCACCGTGCACGCGGAGAACCCGCTCACCGGTGAGCGGCACCTCACCACCAGCGCGCTGCTCACCTTCGTGGCGCAGGGCCAGGACGGCAAGGGCGTGCCCGTGCCGCCGCTGCTCCTGGAGTCGGACGCGGAGCGCCAGGCCTTCCAGGAGGCGGAGGCCCGCCGCGCCCAGCGCCGCAACCGAGGCCGGGGCGAGCAGAACTGGATGAAGGTGATGAAGCCCGTGGCCGGCGCCTGAACGCACGAAGGGCCGGGGGCACGCCTGCCTGGCGTCCCATCCCGGCCCTTCCTCCACCCTGAATCAGCGGATCAGGTGGTGAACGACGTCCCGCAGCCGCAGGACGACTTGGCGTTGGGGTTCTCGAACTTGAAGCCCGCGCCGGTGATGCTGGTGACGTAGTCGATGTGCGTGCCCGTGAGGTACTGGGCGCTCAGCGCGTCGGTGGCGATGGTGACGCCATCCTGCTCCCAGGTCTGGTCGCCGGCCTTCGTCTCCTTGACGAGGTTCAGGTCGTAGCCCAGGCCGCTGCAGCCGGAGGGCACCACGCGGATGGAGAAGAAGTAGCCCTGGAAGCCCTGGGCCTGGATGACCGTCTTCACCTGGGCGATGGCGGCGGCCGTCAGGACGACGGGCGCGGAGGCGGCGGGCTGGGAGGCCGGCGTGGAGCCGGTGACGGCGGTAGAAGTATCCATGTGCTTCAATCTCCTCGTAGACGGCGCCTCATAACGCCCTGGCGCCCGAAAAGCCAAGGGACCTGACGGGCCCCTTCCCGGCTCAACAGAAGATAACCCCCATGCCCATCCCTGAAATCACCCCCGCCGAGCTGGCCCGGCGCCTGGCCGGCCCTCCCGAGTCACGCCCCGTGCTGGTGGACGTGCGCTTCCCGCACGAGCACGAGTGGGTGGCCCTGCCCGGCTCGGTGCTGATGCCCCTGCCGGAGCTGGAGGACTTCCACGAGCAGCTGGAGTCCTTCCGGGGCCGCCCCGTGGTCGTCTACTGCCACCACGGGGTGCGCAGCCTGGACGGCGCCGCGTACCTCATCGACCGGGGCCTCCAGGCCGTGTCGCTCCAGGGCGGCATCGACCTGTACTCGCGCACCGTGGACCCTGCCCTGCCGCGCTACTAGAGCGCGGAGGCCAGGTCCAGCGGCAGGTCCGTCGTCTCGTCGGCCTTGATGGTGGCCTCGAAGGCGACGGGCTCCTTGAGCTGCTTGCCGCGCAGCTCCAGGCGCTGCTTGCCCTCCATCAGCTTGAGCGTGGTGCTGGCGCTGCCCATCATCTGGTTGTTCCGGTACACCGTCAGGCCCGAGGTCATCCCCTTGGGGGTGATCTTCAGCTTGAGGGTGCCCTCCTTGAAGCTGCGCTCGAAGGTCTTCAGCTCACCGGGCTGGCCGAACGCGAGCTCCTCCGAGTCCTCCAGGTAGATGCCCTGGGCGTCGTTCTCCAGGATGAGCGTGTCCTGCAGGTGGGCGCCCTGCACGCGCGTGAGCGGCGCGGTGCCCAGCATCGTCACCGGCTCCGGGCTGTTGCAGCGCTCCGTGTGCCGCACGGACACCTTCACCGGCTGGTTGGTGTTCACCGTGAGCCACACGCCCTGCGCATCCGCCGCCTTGGACGTAAGCGCCAGCATGATGGGCTCGCGGAAGAGCACGCCCATCGCGAGCAGGCCCACGACCAGGCCCACCGTCACCAGCGCGCGAACGCTGCCGCCCCTGGACCTCGCCGGCTCCGGGAGCGCGGGGGCGCTGGAGCGCGACGGACGGCGCTCGCCGGAGTCCTCGTCGTCCACCGGCGGGGCCGCCGGGCGCGTGCGCGGGGCGTCCACGCGGCTGGAGGTGCGGCGGCGCGGCGGCTCCACCGCGGACTGGCTGGTGCTGGTGCGGCGGCGCGGGGGCGGCGGCGCGGGCGCGGGCTCCGTCTCCGGATCATCCTCCGGGGGCGGCAGGCGCGTGCGCTCGTCGTCCTCCAGCTCCATGCGGTGCACGCCCGAGCGCGAACGCATGGGCGGCTCCGACACCGGCACCGCGCGCGACGCCGTGCGCCGGGGCGGTGGGACGTCGTCCAGGGACTGGCTGCGCAGGTCCGAGCGCGAGTTCGTGCGGGCGATCTGCGTCGCGTTGGGGTTGCTCGTGGACGTGCCGCGCCGGACCGCCGGCTCCGACACGCTGGAGCGGCGCCGGGGCTGCGGCTCCACGCCGGTGAGCGACGGCGCGTCGTATTCGTTCGGATCCTCCGCCAGCGCGGGCGACATGCCCGTGGAGCGGCGGGGCGCGACGCCCGTGCGGGTGGCGTTGCTGCGCGAGCGGTCGCGCGACTGCGAAGGCTCGCCCGGCGGGGCCTCCCAGCTCATGTCCGGGGGCGGCCGGGGCGGCGAGGTGTTGGAGTCCTCGCCCACGGGCACGAACTGGCCCTGCCGGAGCTCCTCCTCCAGACGCTCCGCGAAGAGCGTCTTCATCAGCTCCGAAATCTGGCCGGAGGTGACGAGCCAGCGCTCGTTGACGAGCAGCTCCTCCAGCGCCGTCTGGAACTCGCGCGCGTTGTCGTAGCGGTCATCCGCGCTCTTGGCCAGGGCGCGCATCACCACGTGGTCCATGTCCCGGGGCACGTCGGCCACCTCGGACGGGGACGGGATGGCGCACTCCATGGCCGCCTGCAGCGTGGCCAGCTCCGAGTCCTTCTTGAGCGGCCGGTGCCCGGTGAGCATCTCGTACAGCACCAGGCCGATGGCGAAGATGTCCGCGCGCCGGTCCAGGTGCTTGCCCGCGGCCTGCTCGGGCGCCATGTACGCGAACTTGCCCTTGATGGCGCCGGACTTCGTCATCGAGGCCTGATCCGCGGCCTTGGCGATGCCGAAGTCCACCAGCTTCACCGAACCATCGAAGCTGATCAGGATGTTCTGCGGACTGATGTCGCGGTGCACCACGTTGAGCGGCTGGCCGCGGTCGTCGTTGCGGCTGTGCGCGTAGTAGAGGCCCTCGCACGCGGACGCGACGATGCGGATGGCCAGCGGACGGGCGATCCACTGGTTCATCCCGCTGGCCTTGCGCATGACCCGGCCCAGGTCCTCGCCGTGGATGAACTCCATGGCGATGTAATAGGTGCCGTTGGCCTCGCCGAACTCGTAGACCTGCGCGATGTTCGGATGGTTGAAGCGCGCGGCGATCAGCGCCTCGTTCTTGAACATCTCCACGAACTCGCGGTCCTCCGCGAGGTGCGGGAGGATGCGCTTGACGACGAGTTCCTTCTGGAAGCCCTCGATTCCGGTCTGACGCGCAAGCCAGACCTCGGCCATGCCGCCCGTGGCGAGCTTCTTGAGGAGCTGGTATTTCCCGAATGCTTGAGGGTTCATCCCGGGTTACTCCCCGGGGGGAGCGGGCTCAGTGAAGGGTGACAGGGCAGCGCATCTTAGGGGACAGCGGTCCATGAGGCAAAGCCACACGACCTCCTTGCTGGGGTGGGTCGTCATGACCTGCCTGCTGGCCCTGCATGCCGACGCGGCCCCCGCGTCGGATCAGATCAAGGTCGAGCGCAAGGGAGAGCTGCTCTCCCTGTCCTGGCGGGACGCGGAGGACCAGCTCCACGGCGTCCTCACCCCCGCCGTCCCCCGCCCCGGCG
>NZ_RAVY01000248.1:0-12764 GCF_003611625.1 Corallococcus sp. CA054B | reverse complement strand
GGAGCTGCGCTGGGGGTGTGGCGGGAGCGGGCAGCGACTCCCACCGGTTCTTCCAGAAGGGGGCCTGGGGCCACCGCTGTTCCTGGCGGTAGTAGGCCGCGCGGGTGCGTTGATGGTCCTGGAACCGCGCGTTCAGCGTGGACGCGTAGGCCTGGAGCGCGTCCGCGTCACCGCGCAGGCAGCGCTCCAGCGCGTCGGCGGCCAGGAGCGCGGAGTCCAACGCCTTGGTGATGCCCTGGGAGGACAGCGGATCATAGGTGCAGGCCGCGTCGCCCACGGCGAGCCACTGTTCCCCCTGGGGCCGGTCCAACCGTCCGACGAGCACGGGCACCGCGACGAGCGCCTCGCCGGCGAAGGCACAGCCGTCCAGCCGCGCCCGCGTCACCGGCGCCTGCTTCAGCAGGTTCATCCAGGGCTCAGGCGTGGCCCAGCGCAGGCCGCGCAAGGAGTCGCCATCGCCGATGAGCGCGACGACGACCCGCCCCCTCGGCAGCAACGCCGAGTACCACCAGCCCTCCGGGCAGGACTCCACCAGCGCCTGGGTGGGGAAGGCCGCGTCATCCGGAAGTTGGAAGGCGCCATACACGGCGAAGCAGCGGTCGCTCACGAGCCTCCGCGCGCCGCGTGCGGAGGCGAAGGTGGCCTTCGCTCCCGTGGCGTCCACGACGAAGCGCGCCCGCAGCGTGCTGGGGTCTGAAGCCACACGGGCGAGGCGGAGCCGGTAGCCGGTGCGCCCCAGGAACTCCGAATCCAACAGGGTCGTCGCTCGAAGCACCCGAGCGCCTTGCTGGGCGGCTTCGACGCTCAGCCGTTCATCGAAGCGCGCACGGTCCAGGTGCCAGGCGGAGCCCCAGGGGGACATCATCGTGTCATGGAAGCCCGGCTCCGCCCTGCCCCAGCATGACGCCGTGCCGCGGGAGGCCAGGTGTCCGTCGCGCAGGAAGCCTTCCCAGACGCCCAACCGGGACAGCGGCAGGCGGACGTCCGGTGGCAGCGTCTCTCCCAGCCGGGGGGCGTCATAGGTGGTTCGCTCCACCAGGGTGACGGAGAGCGACGGCGCCCTCCTCCGCAAGGCCACGGCCATGGCCGCGCCCGCGGGGCCACCGCCGATGATGGCCACGTCGCAGGAGTCCTCGCTCACGAGTTGGCCGCCTTGGCGAGGGCCGGTTCCTCTTGGCCCGTGGCGGGCGCGTACGTCCGCTCCACCTCGATGAACGTGGGCGCGGGCGGCATCCCTGGACCGGCCTCGGGGCCCTGCTGGGAGACGGAGGCATCCGACCGCTTGAGGACGAAGCCCAGCTCCTTCCAGTGGAAGACCATGTCCTCGTCCGTTTCGAAGTTGATGTCCGTCGGACGCGTCCAATAGTCCTGGTGCCATTGCTGGTCGTCTCCCAGGTAGCTGACGAAGTAGGGCCGTTGCGCGGGCCACCACCAGAGCGACGTCCCCTGGACCGTCTGGTTGGAGCACTCGTTGAAGTCGGCCTGCCACGGCAGCGCCATGTACTTGCTGGCATCCCCCGGCTCCAGGCCCAGCCCGTCATGCGGATTGATGTTCCACTGGAGCGGCTGCCCCTGGGGCCTTGCGCGGTGCTTGAAGCGGAAGCCCGCGGCCGGGTCCTCCTGGAAGAAGTTCGCGTCCCGGGCAATCCACGTCATCTCGATGCCTGGGCAGAACGCGCCACCCACGCAGTTCTCCAGCACGGCGCGGTCCAACCGCGCTCCCTCCGAAGCGGGGGGCGCGGGGGGCGAACGGTCGACCTTGCCGGCGCTGTATTGCTGGAGGAGGAAGTACTGGGTCCGCGTGAGGCTCAGGAACTTCCGGGGGATGGTTTCGGAGATGGGATTGTCACCCGCCATCTTCGGCATGAGGTCCGGCGTCGGCGCGTTGACGTCCTCGGGGTTCCGGATCCTCTGAAGGAAACGGGGGCCCAGGTTGCCGCCCTGGAAGGCGTCGTGTTTGCCATTGCCCTGCGGCCCCACGTCCGCGACCCACTGATAGGCGGCGGGGCGGCTGAGGATGGGAAGGAGCTCCCCCTGGAAGTTGGGCGTGTAGTCCTGCTGGAACTGCCCGTTCTGGTAGAGCCCGGGGACGAGCCCCCGCTGGGTGACGAAGGTGTCGAAGAGCGTGTCGTAGAGCGTGATGACGTTGAGGATCTGCGGCGCGTACCCGGGCGGCCCCACCACCACCCACGCGGGGAACTCCACTTCGTGCTCGGAGTCGTCATCCATGACGAGCGTCGCGGTGACGGGCCCGTCCGAGATGTCATCCCACCAGAAGGTGTTGTTGGCGTACGTGTCCAGCCGGGGCTGGGGGTAGGCGTTCTGGTCGATGAACTCCTTCGCGGCGGCCTTCTGTTCGGACGCGAGCCCCAGACCCGGCTCCGCGAGGACGGAGTCGACGGCGGCGTCGAACGCTTCCTGGGTGTCGTAGCCGATGTCCGCGATGGCCTTCAGCGCGACAAGGATGTCCGGCGCCTTATCCTGCAGGCATTTGACGTCTTCCAGCGTGTGGTGCCGCTGCCAGCTCTCCAGCAGGCCGCTGGTGATGTCGTAGCGGACCGACACGCCGGACCTGCCGTAGCCACCCACCGCGTGGAGGTAGCCCCGGGCATCCGTGACGAGCTTCCCCAGGGTGGTGATGTCGCTGCCTTCGGGGAGAAGCCCCGAAGGGCGGGCCGACGCAGGGAGCAGCTCGCACTCCACGGTGGTGGGACCACCCGCGCGGCCCAGGCAGGTGACGGTGCGCGGCCCCGCGTCGAGGATGAGCGCGTTGCGGTCATTCCCCACGGTGCGAGGATTTCGCAGCGGGTGGTTGACGGCGTAGGTGCCGTCCGCGCCCTGTTGCTGCCGGAACTCGTACCAGGCGGACTTCTTGTTGGCCAGGTGGACCGTCCAGCGGATGTCTTTGATTCCGCCTTCACCCGGCTGGACCCTGCGCCCGTTGGAGCCGGGCGAGTCGTAGGCGTGGATCTGGAAGCGCGCCGCCTGCCTGCGCACCGCCATGCTGGCATCGCGGAACCGGGTCACGCTGCCGCCCGCCACCTCCAGCGGAAGCCCTCCCGCCTCCTCGGGCCCCAGGTAGTAGTCCTCGCTGTCTCCGACGCGGGCCACGCCGATGGCCGGGTGAATCTTGTAGGTCGTGCTCATGCCTTTGCTCCTCGCGGTGGAGGAGGAGCTGATGCAAGACACACTCCTCTCAAGGCAATTGCAGGAACTCCAGGAACCACGGGCTTTTACAGACAGGGGCCCTCTTTCGGCCGTGCCAGACGTGGCCCTTGACGCGTCAATGATTGGCCATGACGTGTCAGCCCCAAAAAGAAGCGCCGCGTCCCTGTGCGGGGCGCGGCGCCGGGGTGTGGGGACTTCGGGCTGGGGCCTACTTCGTGTGCACCGTCACGTCGGCGGAGAGGCCGGCGCGCAAGGCCATTCCTTGCGGCGGGTGCACCCAGGAGATGCGCACGGGCACGCGCTGCACCACCTTCACGAAGTTGCCGGACGCGTTGTCGGGCGGCAGCAGGGAGAAGCGGGCGCCGGTGCCGCCGGACAGGCTCTCCACCCTGCCCTCCAGCTTCTCACCGGAGAAGGCGTCCAGCTCCACCTCCACGCGCTGGCCGGGCTGCATGTGGCCCACCTGCGTCTCCTTGAAGTTGGCCACCACGTAGGTCGTCGTGGGCACCAGCTCCGCCACGGCCTGGCCGGGGGTGAGCAACTGGCCCGCGTGCACGGACAACTTGGACACCTGGCCGTCCGCCGGAGCCACGATGCGCGTGTCCTCCAGCTGGAGCTTCGCCTGGAGAGGGGGGAAGCGGCCGGACGCAAGAAGGGCCGGCGGGAGCGCACTCCGCCGGCCCTTCATGGGCGCTTCTGGATTTTCAGCGACGGCGGCTCAGGGGGGGAGCATGCCCAGCTTGGGCGCGGGCAGGTCCACGGACAGCTCCTGGGTGAAGCCCTCCGTCGCGTGGAAGCCCTTGCCGCTCACCTCGCCCGCGCGGAACAGGGCCCAGCTCTGGAGGCCGCGCTGGAAGGAGCGCGTCATGTGCCACAGCTCCAGGCCGCTGTTGGCGACGAAGAGGTACAGCGTGCGCTTCGGGTTCCAGGGGTTGGGCAGCGCCAGGGCCAGGCCGTCATCCGCGCGGCCGTACGTCTTGCCCTGCCAGCGGAAGTAGCGCCGGCCCAGCTCCACCGGCAGCTTCTTCTCCGCCGCCAGCCGAGCCATGAGCCCGTTGTCCTCCAGGCCTCCGAAGACGACCAGGTCGCGGTCCGCCAGCTCCGCGTCCGTCACCTCGGCGTCCGGCTTGAGCGGGGCCAGGCGCTCCGGGGACGCGTCCGCCAGCTGCTCGCGGTAGTTCGTCGCCAGCGTGCGCATGGACTCCACCTGTCGCGCGGAGCCGTACACGAAGAGGAGCTTGTCCCAGTCATCCAGCGTGTTGGCCAGGGTCTGGTAGCGCTCGCGGGCCACGGGGATGTCGTTGCCCACGTTGAACACCACGCGCACCGGCCGGTCCGCGACCTTCACGGTGAAGGTGTCGCTCGCCCCCTTCACCTCCACGCGCTCCAGCACGCTTCCCTTCTCCGTCTGCACCTCCACCAGCGTGGCGAAGCGCCAGGGCGTGCCGGACTGGTCCACCTTCAGCGTCACTTCGTAGCCCTCCTTCGCCTTCTGGGCGCGGGAGGTGAGGCGCGGCGCGGGCAGGCCCCCGCGCTCCACCCACTGCTTCACCCACGGCCCCACGTCCTGGCCCGCGGCTTCCGACGCGGTGCGGATGAAGTCCTGGGTGGTGAGCTTCTTGTTCGCGAACTTCGAGTGCACCGCGCCCATCACCTTGGCGAACTTCGCGTTGCCCAGGGTCAGCCGCAGCTGGTGCAGCAGGTACGTGCCCTTGATGCGAGGCACCGCGTACTGGCCATAACGGCCGTAGTCCGTGCGCGCGGCGGTGGGCACCACGTCGCCCTCGCGGGCCGTGACGTACAGGTAGCGGGCGTTGAGGTCCGCGAGCGCGTCACGCTGGGCGTCGAAGGCCTTGGAGAGGTCATCCCCTTCCGGCAGGTCCCTCAGCTGGGTCCAGTACGCGGCGGAGCCGCTGCCGAACCAGTTGTCCGCGTCCGTGGCGGGGAACACCGTGTTGGCCCAGAGCTTCTTCTCGTCGAAGCTGAGCGCGTCCTTCACGCGAGCGAAGTCGCGCTTGGGCTTGTCCGCCTTGGGCTCCGGCTTCTGCTTCGCCCTGGCGGCCTTCAGCTGGTCCGCCACGTAGATGGGGCTGAAGGCGGTGTAGCCCAGGGACAGGTGCGGCGTGGCGCCGGGCAGGTCCGGAATCCAGCGGCTGCCCACCATCTTCTCGCGCAGCGTCGTCTTGCCGTAGTGGGCCAGGAACATCAGCTTCTCGGTCATCTCCGAGGTGGTGATCTTCCCGTCACACGCGTGCGGACGGTTGATGGGGCTGGACGCCATCATGCGCGTGGCGCTGTCCACGTCGAAGCCGCCCTTGCCGTACTTCGCGTAGGCCTCCTGGAAGGCGATGTCGCGGTTCCAGGTGTTGAAGGCCAGGTCCACCGGAGCGTTGCTCGCGTTGGGCACGGACTCCTTGCGGACCTCCGGGTCGCGGTTGTTGTTGTTGGCCCAGATGAAGTCCTTGAGGTTTCCGGGCGTGTCAGAGGCCTTGCCCTTGCTGCCGGTGCGCCACAGCCGCGTCTTCGCGGTGCCCAGCAGGAGGCACGCGCCCTCATCCGTCTTGGTGTCCGCGAGCGTCCAGTCGTTGGTGTAGAGGCCGTTGTTGCGGTCCTTGAGGATGCGCTCCACGTCGTCGATGGAGCTCGCGTACTGCACGGCCTTGCGGATGCGGTTGCTCTGCGGGGTGCCGTCGATGTTGAAGGGCGTCTGCCCCACCGTCGTCTCGCCAATGACGATGCCTGCGTCATTGAGCATCCAGTCGGAGCCGCTGTGGATGCCGCCCGGGAAGGTCTGCATCACGAAGCGGTGGCCCTTGGTGGGCTGCACGTCCAGCATCACGTCCCAGTGGACGCCGGTGTAGCCGTTCCACATGAAGATCTGGCCCATGACGACGCGGCCATCCTTCGTCGCGGACTTCGTGGCCACGAAGGACGAGCAGTGGTCGCCCTCCCCTGCCCGGCCGTTCTCATCCTCGCCCTTGAGGAAGGTGCGGCCGGAGAGCGGGGACGCGGTGACGCGGTTGGCGTCCTCCAGCTGGCCCAGGTCCACGGCGGAGTTGATGGCGACGACGTCGAGCACGTCCAGGTCGCGCTCCTTGCCATCCGGGCCCTTGAACTTCGCGCCGCCCACGTTGGCGCCGTCGGCGATGCCCTTCATCTCCTCCAGGTACTCGGGGTCGAAGCGGCGCAGGAACAGCGAGTCCGCGAGCAGGCGCACCTGCGCCCAGCCCTTCGCGGCGTCCGCCTTGTCCTTCTGGATGCCCAGCTTCTCGATGTAGCGGACGATCTCCTGCGACACGAGCTCGCCGTACTGACGGCCGCGCTCGTAGGGCTCGCCCTCGATGTGGACGTAGATCCAGCCGCCGTCGTCGTAGCGGAAGCCCTTGCCGGCCCACCGCACGCTCTCCATGGGGATGTACTGGGTGATGTCGTCCACCGGCTCCAGCTTCACGTCGTCGAACCAGGCGGTGCCGGTGGCCTTGCCGTTGTGGCCCAGGTGCGCGCGCACGCGGTCATTGGACGTGGTGGCGAAGAACAGCACCTGCACCCGGCCGCTCTGGTCCGCGCCCTGCGGCGGAGAGCAGTTGGTGAAGGGGAAGCTCTGCATGGACAGACACGCGCCCAGCGCCGTGGGATAGCGGGCCTGCGCGTCCGCCTGCACGCCCTGGGTGCGCACCCAGGCGGAGAGCCGGTAGAGGCGGCCCACCTGGAGCTTCACGGGCTCGGAGACGACGGTGGTCTCCGCGCCGCCCTGGGGGCTTTCGATGACGAGGCTGCGGCTGCCCTCCGACTTCGCGTCGGTGCGGGCGGACACCTTGCCCTGGCCCGACGCCGTCCAGCCCTGGGGAAGGCCGGAGGCGGCGGCGGTCTCGAAGCCGGCGTTGGGGACGGCGATGGACGCGGGGGCCGCCCAGGCGGAGGCCGAGGCGCATGCGGCCAGCGTGGGCCAGAGCAGACGGGAGCGTTTCCACATCAGACGCAGGTGGGACATGGCTTGCTCATGGGAAGGAGGAAAGGGTGCGGCATCCTGTCACGTCGTACGCGGGCGTGCTGGTACGCATTGCGTGGATGTGGCTGGGGGTTCACTCCTGGCGCGATTGGACCGCGTCACGGCATGACGCCCCGTTCCATGAGGGTCCGAATTCGACCGCAAGGCGCGGAGTGCTGGCCTGGGAACCGGGAGTTAGGTTTCGCCTCGTGGACATCGAAGGGAGGTGGAGCATGGCGACGAAGACGGAGGCCCTCGCGGCGGCGACGGTGGGCGACCCGCGCTGGGCGGCGGTCGTCGCTCGGGATGCGGCGGCGGATGGGCGCTTCTTCTATTCCGTGCGGACGACGGGGGTGTACTGCCGTCCGTCCTGTGGCGCGAGGACGCCGCGGCCGGAGAACGTGGGCTTCCACATGACAGTGGCGGCGGCGGAGCAGGCGGGGTACCGGGCGTGCAAGCGGTGCAAGCCGGGGGAGCCCTCGCTCGCCGTGAAGCACGCGGACCGGGTGGCCGAGCTGTGCCGCTTCATCCAGGCCTCCGAGGACCTGCCGAGCCTGGAGCAGCTGGCGGAGCGCGCGGGGCTGTCGCCGTATCACCTGCACCGGGTGTTCAAGGCCGTCACGGGGCTGACGCCGAAAGGGTACGCGGCGGCGCAGCGGGCGGAGCGGATCCGCACGGGGCTGACGAAGCGTGGCTCCGTCACTGAAGCCATCTACGACGCCGGCTTCAACTCGAGCGGCCGCTTCTACGAAACCTCCAGCCAGGTCCTGGGCATGACACCAACGAACTTCCGCGCCGGGGGCGCGAACACGGAGATCCGCTTCGCCATCGCGGAGTGCTCGCTGGGCCCCATCCTGGTGGCCACGAGCGACCGGGGCGTGTGCGCCATCCTGATGGGAGATGATCCGGACGCGCTGGCGAAGGACCTCCAGGACCGCTTCCCGCAGGCGACGCTGGTGGGCGGAGACGCGAAGTTCGAGCAGCTGGTGGCGAAGGTCGTGGGCTTCGTGGAGGCGCCGCGCGTGGGACTGGACCTGCCCCTGGACGTGCGGGGCACGGCGTTCCAGCAGCGCGTGTGGCAGGCGCTGCGGGAGATCCCTGCCGGGGAGACGGCGAGCTACACGGACATCGCGGAGCGGATTGGTGCGCCGAAGTCCGTGCGGGCCGTGGCGCAGGCCTGCGGCGCGAACGCGCTGGCGGTGGTGATTCCGTGTCACCGGGTGGTGCGGAATGACGGTGCGCTGTCTGGCTATCGCTGGGGTGTGGAGCGCAAGCGCGCGTTGCTGGAGCGCGAGGCGCAGCGGTGAGGAGGCGGGTTCGCGCGATGGATTGGGAAGGAACGGGCCGGGAGCTGGATGCCCGTGGGTGCGCGGTGTTGGAACACCTGCTCACGCCTGACGAGTGCGAAGCCTTGGCGCTGCTCTACGACGTGGACGAGGCCTTTCGCAGCCGCGTGGTGATGGCTCGGCATGGGTTTGGCCGGGGCGAATACAAATACTTCGACCACCCGCTGCCGGAGGTCGTGACGGAGCTGCGCACGGCGCTGTACCCGTGTCTGGCGCCCATCGCGAATCGCTGGAACACGGCCATGGGTATCGACGTGAGGTATCCAGACGCGCACGCGGACTTCCTCGCACGCTGCCACGAGGCAGGTCAGGTGCGGCCTACTCCCCTGCTCCTGCGCTACGGCGCGGACGACTACAACTGCCTGCACCAGGATCTGTATGGGGAGCACGTCTTCCCGCTCCAGGTGGCCATCCTCCTCTCTGAACCTGGACGGGACTTCACGGGCGGCGAGTTCGTGCTGACGGAGCAGCGGCCGCGCATGCAGTCACGAGCGGAGGTCGTCCCCTTGCGTCAGGGAGACGCGGTCGTCTTCGCAGTGCATCATCGCCCGGTCCAGGGCACGCGAGGCACGTACCGCGTCAATCTGCGGCACGGTGTCAGCCGCGTGCGCTCCGGCATGAGGCACACAGCGGGCATCATTTTCCATGATGCTGCGTAGCTCCGGGTATCGGGCACACATCAAAAGACATGGTGGATGACCCCATGGGCAGACATCACCCTCGGCGGGGCCAATCTCACCCACACAGAGGACTCTTGATTTGAACGCCTGAGATTGTTCATTCTGCGAAAATGACAAAGCTCAGGCATCTACTGTTGGCGGCCTTCGCAGTGGTTTGCATTGCCTCGGCTCCAGCCCAGGCGGCAATCGGGGTCACGACGGTGACCGCCCCCTCGACGATTTCCAATCCCTATTCCATCTTCACGATCAACTATGGTCTGACTGGAAGCAGCATCCTGGCGTCATCGCAGATCCGGTTCTACCTGGCGAGCACCCCGCAGGGGACCTCCAACCGGGTCTTGATGAGCTCGCAGCAGATCCTGCTCGGACGGGCCGGAACAGGGGTCTACCTTCCGCCCACGGGCACCCTGTCGGCGTCCTTTTCCTACGCCACGGTCCAGGCCAGCGCGCAGACCGTGCTGGCGGCGGCAGCGGCGGCCTGCGTTCCGCAAAGCGTTTACATCCAGGTCGAAGCGGATTTCGGGCTGCCGTGGGGCGACGACACGCTGATCGGCACCACCAAGCTCCCGGACTTCTACTTCACGGCCGGAACGCTGACGCCCGCGACCATCACGCCGGGGGGGACCGTCAGCTTCACGGCGGACCTCTACACCGCCTGCGCCGCGCCTTCCGCGTCCACGCTGGGGGTCTTCCTGACGGACGCCAGCTACAACGTGCTGAGCTACATCGGCGGGATTCCCGTGAGCGCGGGCGCGGGGACGTTCTCCGTTGCGCCCACGGCCATCACCTTCTCGACGGCCATCGCGCCGGGAACCTACTACCTGGTCCTCGTGGCGGACGTGAATGGAGACGTCGCGGAGACCAACGAGAGCAACAACCAGGGTGCCTTCACCTTGACGGTCGTCGCGAGCCAGCCGTTGACGGTGCAGGACTCGGCCAGCGCTCTGGATTCCGACCTGCCCGGCCCGGTCCGCGAGCACCTGGATCAGTACACCCCGACGATCGGGTACGTGGACGGCTACGCCTCGATGTCGCGCTGATGAAGTGAGCCAACCGCGGGGACCGGGCTCATCCGGCCCGGGTCCCTGCGGCTGCTGGCCCAGCACCCTCTCTCACCCACCGGAGAATCCAATGAAGCGGATAGGGATGGTCATCGCGCTGTTCATTTGCGTGAACGCAGCCCCCCAAGCTCGCGCCGCCGCCATGAAGCCAGCGGCGCTGCGCGAACGCATCAGCGTGTCGCTGGCCGCCGACAAGCGCGAGGTGGCGCTGACCCTGGCGAAGCAGGACCCGGTGCTGCGAAAGGCTCTCGCTTCCCGATTGAGCGGCGAGCAGCTCGCGGTGGATCTGAAGCAGTGGCTGAGCACCGTGTCGGCCCCGTCCTCCGTCACGGGCGTGGCGGAGCGAGCAGACCTGAACATCCGCCGGCTCAAGGGCCTCGATCGTGAGCTCGACAGCCTGTTGCAGCTTCGTCTGGCCAGCGCGTCCATGCTGGCGGCATTGCAGCAAGGCGTTGACCCCCTCTACGCCTACGAACCGGATGGCAATGACTCCCAGTGGCAATTCATCGAGGCCTTCGATGGCCTTGGCCGCGTGCACCGCCTCGACGTGCACCGCATGCCCGAACAGCCGGTGTTGGTGGTGGACATCGACGCGCGCAGAGACCTGGCCGCCGGCATCAAGCTGATGCGCGAGCACCTTGTGGCCCTCGGGCAACGTCCCCTGCCCGTCCTGGACACGGCCGCCGCGGCGACCAGCACGCCGGTGACGATCCTCGAACGCATCTACCTGAACGACGACGAGGAGCCCTGGATCTCCGGTAACGCGGAGGTCTATGCCATCGTCAATGGTGTCGACCCCAGCCGTGACGCACCGCAGTTGGACATTGTCGACATGCCCTATCTGGACACGGATGGGAGGACCTACTTCCCGAACCAGGTCCTGATCTTCTGGGAGCGTTACCGTTGGGCGGCGGCGAACGTCATCCTCATGGAGCACGACGACAACACCAGCTACCAGGCGCTGGTGAGCTACCTGTTCAATGTCGCGAGCCAGATCCTGACCGCCCTGGGCCAGCCGGAAATCGGCGCCCTGGTATCCCTCGGCAGCGGGCTGGTGGATCGCATGCCGGGTGAATGGTTCACCAACGACGACGACTACGTCGATTCGTTCTACACCCTGGAGAAGAACCACACGTACACCAATTACAGCGGAGCACGCGGCAACGCGGTGGTGTCTCTCAAACCGTACGAGCTCGTGAGCCAGTAGCAGCCGGTAGGCACCCAGAGTCGTATCGGCTCACCTGGCCAGCGGGGACCGGGCTCAGGGCTCCATTTCTTCGGGAAGTGGCGTGCGGAGAAACATCATCCCGCCGCCCTTCCTACGAGGAATGACCCGGAAGCCCCTCCCCGCGACGCGAAGCATGTCGCCTTCCCGAGCCAGCACAAAGCCCGGGGAGGCTCAAGTCAAGGTGTTGCACGTCCGCCAATCTCGGGGAACCGTTCGTAGGTCCGCTTGAGCGTGTCCAGGTGGGCGGGGTTGTCCAAGTCGAGCGGCGCGTCGGTGAGCTGCACGACCCATCCCCCCGTCGCAGTGCGCCGTGCCCGTGAAAGAAGCTCGGCATCACGGGTCGGGTCCGGGAACCCGATGGCCCGTGCGGCTGCGGCAGACCAGTAGTTCAGCCACCCGAGGAAGTGCGGAATCTCATCTGAACGAAGGTCCTCTGGGAGCTTGAGGAAGGGTAGACCGTGGGGCGGAACGGACGACTCATCCCCGGGGTGGCGAAATTGCTGAGCCACTGTCACGGCGACGCCCTCCGGATCCACGTACCCCCAGAACGCGCGGGCGCTGTCGCCCGTTGTCGCCAACACATCAACCGCCGCTGCGATACCGGCTTCGTCGAGCGGCCAGTCTGCATGGACCTCAAAGCGTGGCCGGCTTCCAGGGGCAAGCCGCCCTGGGCTTTCCCACCCCGCAACCGTCACCAAATGATTCTCATCATCGTTGCACAGGAACGGCAATCCACCGTCTGTCTTATTGGACACAACCCACTCATCACGATGGGGTAATGCAACGAGTTCCTCCGTCTCAGAACTCGTCCATCCCAGCCACAGGCCGGGAACAGCGCTTTCCAGTCCGTGAACAATGGCAAGAGGACGGCCATCGTCGCCGGCGAGCGCGGGGGCGTAGACGGCAAGGCGGAGGTGTTTTTTCGTGATTGCCATCTCAGCACCAATCCATGACGACGACATTGAGGGAGCGATCCAGCTCAAGCAGTGCGGCCTTGTGCGCAGCACTTCGCACGCCAACGACGAAGTTATACCCGCATGCCTCCGCAAGTCTCTTCTCGCGCTGTATCTCCGGCAACTTCACCTTGGCAAAGAACCTCTGCGAGCGAAGCGATTGGATGTCAAAATCATCAGTCTTGACCTCCCATAGCGTGTGCGTTGCAAACACTAGTACGCCGACACAGGGATTCTGAATGGTTCAGGCGGCGGCCTTGTGCACTGCCGCCTGCGCCGTCAGCGGATAGGACTTGCCCAGCTTCTGGCGGGCGGAGTCGACGCCGAAGCGCCAGTGGAT
>NZ_RAVY01000247.1:0-12954 GCF_003611625.1 Corallococcus sp. CA054B | reverse complement strand
GGGGGAAGGGGCTCGGGGGGTTCGGCGCGGCCCCGGCGCTCCTGGCGGAGCACGGTCACGTCGGCGGCCACGGGGGCCGGCGAAGGCGCTCCACCGCCAGCAGGGAGGACCGCCGTCTCCTGGCCGGGAGCCCTGCCCACGGCGCCCTTCGCGGGGCGCAGGGCCGGTCGCTTCGGCGGCCCTTCCTCAGCGCCCACGGGCTGGCCGGGGCGCATGGCGGCGCGACGGCCGGTAGGCACGGGCGGTTCGTCGTCCCCAAGGGCCGGGCCGGGACGCATGGCGGCACGGCGGCCGGTGGGCACGGGCGGTTCATCGTCCCCGAGCGGCGGACCGGAGAAGTCCTCGATGACCTTCACGCGAGGATTGCGCCCTGCTCGCGCGGACGCCGCGCTGTCCGGGCGGCGGGACTTCTGCGCGAGCACTCCAGGCGGCGCGTCCCAGCCCTGCTCCAGCGGCCCCGCGGGCGAAAGCTCGGTGCTCCGTACTTCGCTCTCCGGCCCGGGCTCGTCGTCCATGGGCGCGTCGTCATCCGATGCGTAGTCCTCGGGGCGGAACTCCTCGAAGCCGGGGGCGGCCTCCTGTGTCTCGGCGGACGCATCCTTTTCCGAGGGCGCGCGGCTGTATGGCGCGCGCTGGACGATGGAGGCCTCGTGTTCCTCCGCGTGCAGGTCGTCCATCTCCGCGCCGGAGACGGGCTCCAGTTGGAAGGGCTCCGCGAACGGCACGGGCCCGGGGGCGGCGATGCTCACCTCGTTGGGGAACAGCTCCGACACGAAGCGCGCCACCTCCTCCGCGCCGGGCAGGCCACCGCCCGCGGAGAGGAAGTTGCGCAGGGCCTGGGCGAACTCGCCGCACGAGCGGAAGCGCCGCTGGGGCGCCGGATCCAACGCGCGCATGATCGCCGGATCCAGCCGCGAGTTGATCCGCCGGTCCAACCGGCTGGGCGGAGGCAGCGTCTCGCGGCGGGTGCTCACGCCGCTGCCGGGCACCACGGCCTCGCGCAGCGTGAGCAGTTCGTACGCGATGGCGCCCAGCGAGTACACGTCGGACGCCTCCGTGGGCGTCTCCCCGCGGGTGACCTCCGGTGCGCGGTACGCACTGCGGCCCCGGTGCGCGAACGTGCGCTTGAGCTGGGGCACGGACCAGAGCGCCTGGAGCGCGCCGAAGTCGCAGATGGCCGGGTAGCCGTCGCGGGACAGGAGCACGTTGCCAGGGGTGATGGCCCCGTGGACGGCGCCCGCGTCGTGCGCGAGCTGCACGGTCTCCAACAGCTGGATGACGATGGACAGCGCCACCGTGGAAGGCAGCAGCACCTCCTTCGTGTTGAGGCGCTGGAGCGCGACCCCCAGGGTGAAGCCGTCCACGTCCTCGCGCACCACGGCGAGCCGCTGGCGCACGAAGCCCACGTCCACGACGTGGAGGAGGCCCGGGTGGCGCACGGGCTGGAGCAGCCGCACCGTCTCCGCCAGCGCGCGGGCATAGGCGGGGTCGGAGGTGCGCGGCAGGAAGAGCTTCACCGCGACGGGGATGCTGGGCAGCAGCAGGGACTCGTACAGCTCCGCGAGGTCCCCTGCCTCGGTGCGGCCGATGAGCCGGTACGTCCCGCTCATCGTTGCTTCCGGGGCGCCTTGGGGGCGCTGGCGCGGCGGCGGGTCACTGCGGCGAACATGAAGCCACACCACACGCACGACTCACCGCGCCGTCCACGGGGCAGCTCCAGGGTGCAGCCGGGGCACCGGGGCCGGGGCCTGGCGGTGCGGGCGGTGGTGGCGGAGGCGCTGGCGCGGGTTCGGACGAGGGGCGGCTTGCGAGCCTCCAGGGCGAGCCGGGCCTCCAGACGGCGCACCCGGTCCTCCAGCGCGGTGATTCGAGCTGCCAGGCGCGCGTGGAGGTCCTCGGCGGAGGCCGGGGATGGACGTGGGGTGCGCATCGTTGGACAGAGCGTGCCAGCCCCGTGCGAAGCCCGCAAGGACGCGGGCGAAGGGCATGCGGCGCGTGTTATGTCTTGAGGTCCCGTGTCGCCCATACTCTCCCCAGCCAGGCCCATCCCGGGCGGACCCTCCGTGGATCCGCTGCACGGGAGCTTCCGTTCCTCCATCCGCCGCGAGCACGCCGCCGACGCGGCCCGCCGTGCGAGGGACCTGCTCACCGACGACGTGCTCGGTCGGTTGCTCACCACGCCGCGTGAGGCAGCGGACCAGGTGCCGCATTCGCGGGACGTGTTCGTCAACCGCAACCTGCGCATGGACCACATCGAACTCATCGGGTTCGACATGGACTACACGCTGGCCATCTACCACATGCGCCGGCTGGAGCAGCTGTCGTTCGACATGACGCTCGCGAAGCTGATCAGCGAGTACGGCTATCCGCCGTTCGTGGGCGGCCTGCTCTACGACCACCACTTCGTGATGCGCGGGCTGGCGGTGGACCGCGTCAACGGCAACGTCCTGAAGATGGACCGCTTCGGCCACGTGGGGCGCGCCTACCACGGCCTGCGTCCGCTCAAGCGCGACGCGTGGAAGGAGCTGTACCGCAACAAGCGCGTGCGGCTGCGCAACCCGCAGTTCGCGTGGAACGACACGCTCTTCGCGCTGCCGGAGACGTGCCTGTACTCGGGCATCATCGAGCTGATGGAGTCGCTGGGGCACACCGTGAACTACGGCAAGCTCTACGACGACATCCGTGAAGCCATCGACACGGTGCACCGGGACAACTCGCTCAAGCGGGAGATCCGCAAGGACCTGGCGCGCTACGTGTTCCTGGATCCGGAGCTGGGTCCGGCGTTGCACAAGCTGCGCTCGGGCGGGAAGCGGCTGTTCCTGCTGACGAACTCCGCGTGGGACTACACGAACGCGGTGATGCGCTACCTGCTGGAAGGGCAGCTGCCGGAGTACCCCAGCTGGCGCAACTACTTCGACTTCGTGGTGACGGCGGCGGGCAAGCCGGCCTTCTTCACGGAGGCCCGGCCTTTCCTGGAGCTGGACTCGTCCACGGAGGCGGGCAAGGTCGTGGGCGAGGCGAAGTCGCTGGAGCGCGGCACGGTGTACTCGGGTGGCAACCTGGCCCAGTTCGAGGAGTTCACCGGTTACCGGGGCGAGCACATCCTCTACGTGGGCGACCACATCTACGGCGACATCCTGAAGTCGAAGAAGTCGTCGCAGTGGCGCACGTGCATGATCGTCCAGGAGATTGAGGACGAGATCACGTACACGGACGCGCGGCGTGAGGAGATCGTCACGCTGTCGGAGGTGGAGCTGACGCGCGCGCGGCTGGACGACGAGGTGAACCACCGCAAGACGGTGTTGAACACCCTGGAGCGCAGACTGGAGCGCGAGGAGCTGTCGGAGCCCGAGCGCCAGGAAGTGGAGGAGCTGCGCAGGAAGGTGAAGGCGGAACTGGAGAAGCTGCGCCGTTCGTTGAAGGAGACCAACGGCATCGCGGTCACGTTGGAGCGCGACGTCGAGGAGGGCTTCAACCCGTACTGGGGCCTGCTGTTCAAGGAGGGCAACGAGAACAGCCGCTTCGGCTACCAGGTGGAGCAGTACGCGTGTCTCTACACGAGCCGCGTGTCGAACTTCCTGCACCACTCGCCCATGCAGTACTACCGCTCGCCGCGCGACCTGATGGCGCACGAGCAGGCCGGCGCGCTGTCGAGCAAGCTGTCTCCGATGGGCAGTGAGGGCCCGCCGAAGGGGTCGTCGGAGAAGGAGTAGCTCAGGGCGTCGCGGGCAGCCTGCCCCAGATGACGTCGCTGAAGCGCGACGTGGGCGCAGGCTCGATGCCCAGCTTCTTCAGGTCGTCGGTGTGACGGGCGCCCTTCACGACGACCCACCGGCGAGCGACACGTCTCCCCTCCTCCACCGCCTCAGGAGTGAGGGGAGCGTGTTCCGCGAAGCGGCGCAGGACGTCGAAGGCGGGCTGGGCCTTCTTGGGTTTGGCGAACATCGGATCGAAGAAGACGACGTCGAAGGACTTCGAGGGCAGCGTCTTCAGGTACGCGTGAGCGTCCGCGTGGAGCACTTCGATGGCGCACGAGTCCGCGCCCCGGTCATAGCGCTGGAGCCCCTCCGCGGCGACGATGCACAGGGGCAGGCTCTTCTCCAGGCCCACCACCCGGCCCGTAGGCCCCACGGCAAGCGAAGCCACCAGCGCGTCCTGCGCAAGTCCCAGGGTGCAGTCGAGCACGGCATCCCCGGGGACGATCTCCGCGACCTTGAGGAACGCGTCATCGCGCTGTCCCTGCCGCAGCCGCATGCGCCGCAGGTGCGCCATGCCCGCGTGGAAGCCGAATGAACCCTGCGGCTCCCACAGCGTCACGCCATCGCCGCCCACGACAAGCAGCGCCTCCACCTTGGTGCCCAGCCAGGGCGCGATGCCCTCACTGGAGCGGCGCGGGAGGAACGGGAGGCTCCACCGCTGCGCCACGGCCCGCGCCTCGCGCACCGTGGCCGCGTCCGTCTTCGTGCTGGTGGTGACGGCGAGGGGAAGCGGAGTCATCGTGGACCACGCTCCCATACCATGGGGTTCATTAACTTTCGGTCCTGGATCGCAATGCTCGCAGGAGGGGTGATCACCGGAGGCTGCGCTGCTGCACCGCTCGCGACCTGCACTCCGGCGGACTCCACCGTGAGTTGTTGCATCAAGTCGCATCCCCTGAATCCCATCGACAGCTGTGGCGCTTCGGAAGCTGAGGCCATCGCCGCACTCTCAGTCCTGAGAACGGCCTACGAAGCCTCACGGCTGACCGATGACGACTTCGCCAACAACGCCCACCTTCCTGAATGGCAGCAGGCCTGCATTCGCAACTACGTGGATTGCAAGAACCAGGGTTGGAAGGGCCGCTGCTATGACTGCCTGCGATATTGCGAGGGGCAGCAGGAATGGCCCTTCAAGGCGTGTGCTCCTACCTCCAGGAAATGAGCCATGGTCGAAGACCTCGAAGGTGACTGGCATCAACTCCGGGTGCTCGATACCCGCGCCCAGCAGGAGGGCACCATCGCCCTGGACGACGCCCTTCGCACGCTCCTGCGACGCGCGGGCCCTTCCTTGGCCATGACCACCGCGGAGGTGGAAGCGGGACTGCGCACCCCGGAGGCCGCGCTCCCCCTCCTCCACCAGATGCGACAGCGCGTCACGGAGGGCTCACGGCGCCTGGGCGACGCGCTCCACCGCATGTATCGCTTGCGTGACCAGGGCGACCTGGACGGCGCGCGCCAGCAGATGCGGGACCTGCTCGCCGTGGAGGTCGTGCCGTACTACCGCGAGCTCGCACAAGGCCAGCTCGCGGACCTGGACTGAACCGCCCTACTCCGCGACCGCCGCCAGCTTCCGGCCGCCCTGCATCTGCGCCACCGTCACGGACTGGTTCCGGCCGTTGCGCTTCGAGTGGTACAGGCACTGGTCCGCCAGATCGATCATCTGCTGCTTCTCCATGGCGTTGTCCGGGAACGTCGCGATGCCCAGCGACATCGTGATGCGCAGCGGGCCCATCTCCGTCTGGAACACCTCCGCCATCACCGCCTCGCGGATGCGCTCCGCGATGATCTTCGCGCCCTGCACGTCCGTCTCCGGCATCACCATCACGAACTCCTCGCCGCCGTAGCGAGCGACGACGTCCGTGTCCCGCGCCAGCGTCTTGATGATGCGCGCCACGCCCTTGAGCACCTGGTCGCCCGTCGGGTGGCCGTAGGTGTCGTTCACGCTCTTGAAGTGGTCCACGTCCGTCAACATGATGGAGCACTTGCGGTTGTACCGCCGCGCCTGCGCCAGGATTTCGTCCGCGCGCGACTGGAACGTGCGGTGGTTGAGCAGCCCCGTGAGGCCGTCCGTCGTCGCCATCCGCTCCATCTGCTCGTAGAGCTGCGCGCGCAACACCGCCTGCGCCGCCTGGATGGCGATGACTTCAATCATCCGCAGGACGTCCTGCTCGAACGCCGCCTTCTTGCGCGACCCCGCCACCAGCGTGCCAAGGATCCGGTCCCCCGCCACCAGCGGGAAGATCTTCAGCGCGCCCAGGCCGCGCACCTGCGTCTCCTCATCGAAGATGACCTGGCGGTCCATCGCCTTGATGTCCCGCCCCGGCAGCGGCGCCCCGTAGCGCACCACGTTCGCCACCAGGCCGTTGTTGTCCTGGAACGTCTGGCCCTCCAGCGCCTTGCCCTGCGCCGTGACGCCCGTCATCCGCGCCACGCGGTGCACCCGCTTGCCCTCCTGCTCCGACACCAGCGTCACCGCGCAGAAGTCCAGCCCCGCCAGCTGCCGCGTCGCCTCCAGCACCGCCACGAACACCTGGTCCGGGCTGCCCGCGCGGTTGAGCTCCTCAATCGCCCGGAAGAACCGGTCCTTCTCGTCGCGCGTCTTGCGGATGTAGCTCATCACCCGCTCCACCTCGATGGAGCGCAGCACCTCTCCCGCGATGGTGGTGAGCATCTTCTCATCCTGGTCCGTGAACGGCTCGTTCTTGAGCTTGTCCGCCACCAGCACGCCGCGCACCAGCCCGCTGCCCTCCAGGATGGGCACCGCCAGCAGCGCCTGCACCGTGGGGCCGCCGCCCTCATAGTACGTGACGCCCTTGAGCCCCTGCGGCGAGTTCATCCGCACCGGCGCGCGGCGCTTCAGCACGCCGCCGATGATGCCCTCGCCCGCGTTGAACTTCTCGCGCTGCACCCGCTCCGAACCGGACCGGCAGTCGTACAGCTTCAGGCTCCGGTCGTCCGACGTGAGCAGGAACGCCGCGCAGGTGTCCGTGCGCAGGCCCGTCTCCGCGATCTCCAGCGCCGCGTGCACCGCGCCTTCAATCTCCTTCACCGACGCGACCAGCCACTTCTCGTCGGAGTTCATCCCGCTGAAGCTGTCCTGCGTCCCGGAGGACACCAGCCGGAAGGTGCGCGCGCGCTCCTCCACCTCGCGGATGCGCTTCTGCACCGCGTCCGACTCCGCCCGCTTCGCCACCAACATCCGCGCGGACAGCACCAGGTGGTACAGCCCCGCGAACAGCGCCAGGAACAGCGTGTGCGTCAGGAACCCGGTGACGTTCACCACCGGCCCGCCCAGCGTCACCAGGCCGTCGTACACCAGCGCCACGCCCAAGAGCGTCATGCCCGCGTTGCGAGGCAGGAACGCCACCAGGAACGCCATCAGCAGGTAGACGATGGGGAACAGCTCCCCGCCGCCAATGGCCACGACGATGAAGGCCGCGGAGATGAGCGCACCGCCCAGCTCCAGGTCGTCGCGCAGGTCGATGACCGCGCCCACCGAGGAGCGCATGGCCCGGCGCCACGCCGCCATGCCAATGCCGACGAGCAGCCCCATCACCAGCGCCGCTTCCGTCCACCCCAGCGTGTGCAGGCCCCGGAAGCCGCCACGCGCCAGGTGGACGAACGTGGCCAGCGCCACCGCCGCGGGGATGGCCCGGAAGAAGGCACGCACGAGCTTCGCGGGAGAGGGCACCACGGACAGCGAGGTCATGGCGACTCCAGGTGGAAGACGATTTCGCCCGGCTTCACGTAGCCGAGCTCCTCACGGACCGACTGCTCCAGCGTCGCCGGGTCCTTGCGCAGCGCCGCGATCTCCTTGCGGAGCGCGTCGTTCTGCGCGGCCAGCGCTCGGTTGCGCTCATCGAGCGCCTCCACGTCCTGCCGCAGGCGCAGGTAGCGCCGGAAGCCCTTGGCGTCCGCCACTGAAGCGAGGCTCAAGGCCACCGCCACCACCGCCGCCACCATCAGGAGCTTTCGCCGGGACGTCATGAGCGCCGGCGAAGGTACCAGCGGCCCCCCTGCCCGCAACTATTCCGCTCCAGCCCTGTAGCACCCCGGGCGCAGGCGGAAATCAGTCCGCCTTCAGCAGCTTTTCAATGGCCTTCGCCACATCCGCCTGGCCCTCGATCCCCTGCCACGCGGCCACCGCGCGGCCGCGCTTGTCCAGCAGCACCGTGCTGGGCAGCGCCCGGATGCGGCCGAAGGCGCTCTGCCCCGCGCGCATCCGCTCGTCGGACAGGAGCACCGGGTACGGGAAGGCGTAGTGGTTCGCGAACGGCCCCAACACCTTGCCCTCGTCGAGGTCCATCCCCACCGCGACGACCTGGAAGCCCTGGGGGCCGTAGGTCTCCTGGAGCTTCGTCAGCGTGGGCTGGTCCGCCAGACACGGGAAGCACCAGGTGGCCATGAAGGACACCAGCACCACCTTGCCGGGGAGCTGGCGGGGGTCGTAGCGCGTGGGCCCCACCGACGGCAGCCACAGCGCCCGGTAGAACGCGGGCCCGGCGTCCACCGGCCCACCGTGGCGACAGCCGGCCAACAAGCCCAGGAGGCACAGCGCGCCCAGCGCCACCGCGCGCGGGAGCGTGCGTCGTCGCACCGGGCTCACGCGCTCAGGCCTCGTTCTCCGGAGGGCCACCCCGGAGCTGGCACTCGCGACACAAGCCGTACAGCTCCATCTTGTGCGACGTCACCGTGAAGCCGTGCTTGCGCGCCACCGCGTCCTGGAGCGTCTCGATGCGGTCGTTCTCGAACTCCACGATGGTGCCGCAGCTCGTGCAGATGAGGTGGTCGTGGTGCTCGCGCCCCGCCGCCGCCTCGTAGCGCGTCTGCCCGTCACCGAAGTTGCGCGCGTGGGCCAGGCCGCACTCGTTGAGCAGCTTCATCGTCCGGTACACGGTGGCCACGGACACCTTGGTGTCCTGCTCGCGCACCTTGTTCCACAGCTCCTCCACGGACAGGTGTCCGCCCACCTCGAAGAAGGTGTCGATGATGAGGCTGCGCTGGCGCGTGCTCTTCAGCCCGTGCTGGGCCATGTAGCGCGCCAGGACCTCGTCCTTGTCCTTGTCCGAGGGGCCGTGGGAGTGGGAGTGGCTGTGGTGATGGGTCGTCATCTGCAATCTCTGAAGCACCCCATGTGTTGGGGTGGGAATGCCTGCTCCCGCAAGACAATTTCGACGGCCGGCCTGGGCGAGCGCCCGCTCCCCCGCTGACTACCACGGAGCCCGGTGTCTTCGGCTTGCGCCGCGCGTGAGCTGTTTACATTGAGGCCGGACTGGCTCATTGACACCTGTCTGGCCGCGAAGATAGAGGCATCCGCCCTCGTAAACGAGCAATTTTCCGAACCTTTCCATGATCAGTCCCTGGCAGAGAAGACGGCAGCCCGATGACGTACCCACCCCGGTGGCGGTGGCGGTGTCGGACTTCTGCCGACGCGCGAAGGCTCCGGCCCCCGCACAGCAGGTCCGCGAGGCGCTCGCGCTCCTCACGGAGGATGAGGACTTCCGGGTCCGCGCCCTCACGGACGGTGAACCTGAGACGTCCCCCCTGGGGCCCTTCGCGGTGGTGGACATCCTGCGCGGCGTGACGCCGGCGCTCGCGGCCCAGCGCCAGGAGTGCGGCTACTACGACGTGGCGCAGGAGCTGGTCCAGGTGCGCGAGGAGAAGATGCCGCCCCCCGCGCCCGCTCCCACGACGCCCGTGTTCGCGCTCCCCACCCCTCCTTCCGAGGAGACGGACGCGAAGACGGGCCGCCGCAAGAGCGCCAAGGCGGAGGCCGCCGCCGTCCAGGAGCGCATCGCGCCCAAGAAGCGCACCACCGACGCGGAGGACGCCGACACCGCCGCGTCCGCCCCGGCTCCCCATGCGCCCCAGGAAGAAGAGGAGGCCCCGCGCTTCCTCAAGCGCGAGCTGCCCCGCCCCCGCGGCCGCTTCACCCGCGTGGAGGCCCAGCGACTGTCGTTCTTCGAACTGACGCGCGCGGAGGGCAAGGAGACGCTGGAGGCCGCCATCGAGGCCACGGAGCACCGGTACTCACTTCTGCGCACGCTGGAGCACCGCTACAACGGCCCGCGCGGTGAGCTGACCCAGGTCGACATGGAGAACGTGCTGCGCCAGCACGGCATCATGGAGTCGCTGGAGGCCCGCGAGCGCCACAACATCGAGACCGCCTACGCGTCCCAGCGCGGCGCCACCGGCCGGGTGGCCTGGGCGCTCGGCCTGTCTCCCAGCGAACTCCAGCGGCTCACGCACGCGCTCAAGCTGGAAGAGGTGGTGGAGGCCCTGCGCGAGCGCTTCCGCAACGAGGTGCTGGCCACGGGCCACCTCACCCACCGGTTGGATCTGCTCGGCCGGGACAAGTACCTGGTGGACCTGGGCATCCAGAAGCGCTTCGCCGACGCGCTCCGCAAGGAGCTGGAGCGGCTGGCGAAGGACGCCCTGCCGGACGCCACGGATCTCCACTCGCTGGCCAACGTCGTGGGTCGCAAGCACGGCGCGCCCGCGGAGTTGGTCACCCGCGCCTTCGAACGCCTGAACCTGACGGAAGGCCTGCGCAAGCAGCTGTCCGCCCAGGCCCAATCCCCTTCGAACTGACTCAACGAGACGAGGTACCCACCCCATGCCCATCTACGAGTACGGCTGCTCGGCCTGTGGAAAGACCATCGACGTCCTGCAGAAGATGTCCGACCCGACGCCCCCCGCCTGCACCGCGTGCGGCGCCCAGGGCACGCTGAGCAAGCAGGTCAGCCGCTCCAGCTTCCACCTCAAGGGTGGCGGCTGGTACTCGGACCTGTACGGCTCCACGAAGAAGGACGGCGGCGGTTCGTCGTCGTCCTCCTCATCGTCGACGGCCGCGGCTTCTTCGTCGTCGAGCAGCGGCACGAGCACGGCGGCCAGCGCTCCCGCGGCCGCGCCGAGCACGCCGTCCGCGGCCGGCGACAAGTCGTAGCGCCTCCGGGTTCCACCGCCCCCGGCTGAAAATTCGCTGGGGGCGCGGGGAGGCCGCAGACTCCACGCGTGCCCTTTCCTCCCTCGAAGCGTCCCCCCCGCCACTGCGCGCTGTGCGGCCATCCGGAGCTGACGGATGCGCGGGGGCAGGGGCGGTTCCTCCTGGTCGCGGACCCGCATGGGCGCGGTCCCGTGTGTCCTCCGCAGCGCGGCTGCCGCAACGGCAAGCTCGCGGCGACGGACACGCCGGCGCTGACGCAGGCCATCCGCTAGGCTAAGCAGACACCTGAAAGCGCGCGCGTCCATCCCGCGTGCCTCCAGGTGCCATGCCGCGTTCCTTCCGCTCGCTGTCGTCCCTGTTCCTGGTGCCGCTCGTGGCCGCCGTCTCCGTCGGCTGCGCGTCCGCCACCCGCATGTCCCCCGAGGATCGCGCCGCGTTGGACCGCGGCCTCAGCGGCCCGGACGCGGAGCAGTACCTGCGCGTCTCCGCCTACCTGACGCCCTTCTTCGGGGACGCGTCCAAGCGGCTGCTCACGCCCTACCCGCCGGAGGACGTGCGGCTGGTGGACGACACCCAGGGCAAGCCCATCAACCCCGGCCCCATCCAGGCCACCCTCCCCGCCGGCTCGCGCGTGCGGATCACCAAGGTGGAGTTCCCCACCGCGTGGGTCGTCACCGAGCGCGTCCTCTACTCCCCGCGCACCTGGCCGTGGGTGTACGTGACGGTGGAGGGCGCGCCCGCGGGCGAGCAGGTGGTGCTGGTGCTGCCGCCAAATCTGGACCGGCAGGACGCGTTCCGCGCGGAGCTGGGGAACACGCTGTCGCCCCACCCGCTGACGCAGCAGCTCAACGACTTCAGCGCGGCGGTGAGGGAGGCCGTGCGCACCAAGACGCTGGTGCCGGACATGCCCGCGGACGCGGTGCGCATGGCCTGGGGCCCGCCGGAGTCCGTGCGCCGCACGCTGGAGGGCACCGCGAAGAACGAGGAGTGGCGCTACACCGGCGAGCGCCGCAAGGTGTTCCTCACCGACGGGAAGCTGGTGCGCGCGGAGGAGGCAGGCAAGGCCATCCTGCCCTGAGGCTCCTGGCGCCCGTCTAGCGCCGGCCGCCGCGGCGGTGCTGCTTCTTGCCGCCGCCGCCACCGCCCTTGCGCTGGGCCTGGGCCTCGCCCGGCCGGGTGAGGCGGGGCAGCTCACCGGCCATCACCGGCCAGTAGTCGCCCTTGAAGAGCTCCTCCACCAGCTGCGCCTGGGTGAGCACGTCGCGCTTGAAGAAGGTGGCGCCGCGGCCCATCTCGTCCAGGGAGCCGCGCGCGTCGCTGCCGCCCACGCAGGGCACCTTGAGGACGTCCGCGGCCTCCACGGCCAGGTCGTTGGCCGTCTGCTTCACCTTGGCGTTGTAGCCCTCCACGGCGCACAGCACGCCGGACAGCGAGCGCACGTAGTCCATGGCGGGGTTGGGCACGTCACGGTCGAAGGGGCGGGCCGCGACGATGGCCGCGCCCAGCGCCTTCACCTTGGGCAGGCACTCGGCGGCGCTCCAGGGCTTCTCCCGGTTGCTGCCCCACATCTGCACGGGCTCCGGCGCCAGCTCCGGCTTCGGGAAGAAGCACAGGTACTGGCCCCGGTCCGTGACGAGCTCCAGGCCCACGAAGACCTTCACCTTGGACTTGGCGCCGATCTCGAACAGCTCGTCGCAGCCGTCCTGGGTGTTCGTCTCGGTGAACGCCACCGCGTCCAGGCCGAACATGGCCGCCCGCTCCAGCACGGCGCGCGGCTCCAGGTCGCACCCCTTGGACAGGTGGGAATGGGCGTGTAGGTCGATGAGCATGGGCGACGCGTGCCTAACAGGCCTCCCCGGGCCTGTCGAGCCCGCGCGCACGGCCCATCAGGCGTACGCGTAGGACTGGAAGTTGCCCTGCTTGGCCTGGCTGTTCTTCTCCTCGTACGTGCGGATGAGGTAGCCCATCAGCATCAGCGAGGACGTGTTCTCCAGCACCCGGGACGGATCCTTGGAGATGAGGTTGGCGCTGTAGTTCAGGAAGAACTGCGCCAGCTCCTCGCCCGCTTCCTTCACGATGAGGGCGTTGAGCGCACTCGGCTCCATGGTGCGGATGGTGTTGATGAAATCGACCGCCAGGTCCTTCTTCGTCTTCATGTCCACGGTCCTGCCCCCTTTTTCCGCCCATGCCCTGGAGCCGGAAATGGCCCCGAGCCCCGCCCCAATCCACGAACCGGGTGCGACCGGGTGA
>NZ_RAVY01000246.1:0-12992 GCF_003611625.1 Corallococcus sp. CA054B | reverse complement strand
GCCCGGGGCGCCGCCACCGCCCACCCTGGATGCATCCCTGCTGGGGCCCTACGTGCCGGAGGTCGTGCTCCAACGCCTGCGCGCGGGGCACGGCCAGTGGCTGGCGGAGTTCCGCCCTGTCTCCGCCGTCTTCATCCACCTGCCCGAGCAGGACTACCTGTCCCCGGAGGCGCTCCCGCGCATGCAGGAGGTCGTCACCTGCTGCCAGCACCTCCTGCGCCGCTACCAGGGGCACATCTACCAGCTGGTCATGGACGACAAGGGGACGTGCCTCATCGCCGCGTTCGGCCTGCCTCCGTCCGGACAGGAGAACGAGGCGGCGCACGCGGTGGAGGCCGCCGAGGCCCTGCACCACGAGCTGACGGCGCGGGGGCTCCAGACGTCCATGGGCATCGCCACGGGCCGCATGTTCTGTGGGCCCTTTGGCAGCGCGTCGCGGCGCCAGTACACGCTGCTGGGCAATGCCATGAACCTGGCGGCGAGGCTCATGCAGGACGCGCGGGGCGGCATCCTCTGCGACGCGGCGACCGCCGAGCAGGCCCGCTCCCGTCTGGAGTTCGAACCCCTGGCGCCGCGGCAGGTGAAGGGCCGCTCCGAACCGGTGCCCGTGTTCCGTCCGCGCGCCTCCGCGAAGCGGCAGCGGCAATCGAGCCGGGGCGTGCTCGTCGGGCGCGAGGCGCAGCGGCAGCGGCTGGAGACCCAGGTGCGCGAGCTCCTGCGGGGGCAGGGCGGTGTGCTCGTCATGCAGGGCGAAGCGGGCATCGGCAAATCCACCCTGCTGGAGGAGCTGGCGCGTCAGGCGGAAGCCCAGGGGGCGCGGGTCCTGCGGGGGGCCGCCGACGCGGTGGAGCGCTCCACGCCCTACTACGCATGGCGGGAGCTGCTGTGGCAGCTGGTGGACGGAGTGCCGGAGGAGGAGGGCCCCGCGCTGGGCGCCCGGCTGCTTCAGGGGCTGGCGGGAGACACCCGGCTTCTGGAGTGGGCGCCCCTGCTCAACCTCGTCCTCCCCGTGGGGCTGCCGGAGAACGACATCACCCGCAGCATGGCGGGCGAGGCCCGCGCGGAGGGGCTCCAGGCGCTGCTGCTCGCGCTGTACGAGCGCTGGGCGCGGGGGACGCCCGCCGTGCTCCTGCTGGACGACGCGCACTGGTTGGATTCGAGCTCGGCGGCGCTGGCCGCGGGCGTGGCGCGACGGGCCTCCGGGCTGCTGCTCGTGGTGGCGGCCCGGCCGCTGGACGACGCCGAGCCTTCAGGGGCGCAGCTGCTCGTGGAGTGGCCCGGCGCGGTGCGCCTTCCCCTGGAGAAGCTGTCCACCGATGAGATCTCCGCGCTCCTGCGCCGCCGCCTGGGCGTCCTGGGTGTGGCCGGGGAGATCGTCCACTTCATCGTGGAGCGCGCCGAGGGGCACCCGTTCTACAGCGAGGAGCTGGCGCTGGCCCTGCGGGAGGAGGGGTTGATTGAACGGCGCGGAGACACCTGTCAGGTGGCCCCGGGCGCGGGGGCGCTGTCGCGCATCCCCTTTCCGGACAACGTGCAGGCGGTCGTCGCCAGCCGCATTGACCGGCTGGCCCTGCATGAACAGCTGGCCCTGAAGACCGCGAGCGTCATCGGACGGGTCTTCTCCCGCGACCTGCTGTCGTCCGTCTATCCCGTTGAAGAGGACCGCCCGCGGCTGCCCGAGGGGCTCCACCATCTGGCGCGGGTGGACCTGACGCGGCTGGAGCGGCCGGAGCCGGAGCTGGCCTACCGCTTCAAGCACGCCATCACGCAGGAGGTCTCCTACAACGCGCTGCTCTTCCGTCAGCGCCGGCAGCTGCACGGGGAGGTGGCCCGCTGGTACGAGCAACGCGGTGGCGAGGAGCCGTCGGAGTTCTACGCGCTCCTGGCGCACCACTACGACCGCGCGGAGGAGGTTCCCAAGGCCATCGAGTATCTGGAGCGGGCGGGAGAGGCCGCCCTGCGGGGCTTCTCCAGCCGTGAGGCGGAGCGCTTCTTGCGCCGGGCCTCGGAGCTGGCCGCGAAGTTTCCCCAGCACGACGACTCGCACCGCCGCTCCGTGCGGGAGCTGAACCTGGGCCACGCCCGCCACCAGCAGGCGGACTATCCGCAGGCGTGTGAGCACTACTTCCGCTCGCTGGAGCTGCGCGGATGGCGCGCGCCCCGCACGCGGGGAGGCATGGTGTGGAGCGCGCTGGGGCACCTGTTCCGGCAGGTGGCCCATCGCGGTTGGCCCTCGCGCTTCCTGGACCGGGCGCGGGGCGCGCGGCGCGCGGACCTGCTCCACGCGGGCGCCATCTATGGAGAGCTGACGAAGGTGGCCTGGTACCGGGGAGACGTGCTGGCGCTGCTGCACGGGACCTTCACCCAGCTCAACCTGGGGGAGCAGACCGGCTCCGCTCCCGAAATCATGCCCGGTGCGGCGGGGCTCGCCGTGGCCCTGGGGCTGGCCGGATGGCATGGGCTGGCGCGTTCCTACCTGGAGCGGGCCCTCACGCTGGCGGGGCAGGGCCGGCACCCGGCCGCGGACGCGCTCACGTACACCCAGGCCGCCGTCTACGCCATCGGGGCGGGCTTCTGGGACGAAGCCCGTGCGCACGCGCGGAAGGCGGGGGAGCTGCTGGCGCGCCTGGGGGACCGAAACGTGTGGGAGGGGGTCCGCGCGCTGGAAGGCTACGTGCACCTGTCCAGGGGCGAGCTGGACGCCGCGCTGGCGTGCTTCGACGAAGCCTATGCCTCGGCGCGCAGCGGCACGGCCCAGGCGCGCATCTGGGCGCGCAACGGACACCTGGCCGCGCTGCTGCCCCGGGGCGAGGTGCCCGAGGCCATGGTGGCGGAGCTGAAGGCCCTGGTGGAGGTGCAGTCGGGGACGGCGGAGTCCATGGCGGGGCACGGGCTGCTGGCCCAGGCCTACCTGCGGCGGGGCGCGCTCTACGAGGCCCGCGCCAGCGCGGACACCGCCCTGCGCCTGCTGAAGGAGCAGCAGCCCATGTCGTCCTACGTGCCCTTCTGGGGGCTCGTGGCGATGACGCACGTCTACCTGGAGCTGTGCGAGCGGGAGGGAGCGGGGCCTCAGGCGCGGGAGCTGCGGCTGCGTGCGCGCGAGGCCTGTGGGCTGCTCCGCTCCTTCAGCCGGATGTTCACCCTGGCCCGGGCCCAGGCCGCGCTGTGTGATGGCTGGTACCTGGCCCTGGTGGGGAAGGCGCGGCGGGCGGGGCGGAGGCTGCGGGACGGCATCGACGTCGCGCGGCGGCTCCAGTCCCCCTGGGACGAGGCCCTGCTCCACCTGGAGCTGGCCCGGCGGCTGGAGCCCGCGCATCCCCAGCGCGCCCAGGGCCTGGCCACCGCGGAGCAGCTGTTCGAGCGGTGTGGCGCGCGGCACGGGCTCCTGCTCGCGCGGGCGCTGGGCTCCCACGAAGTGCGTCTGCCCGCAGCGCCGGTTTCCCTTCCCTCCAGCGGAGTCCCCCATGACGAAGAAGCGGATCGCGATTCTGGGCGGCGGCATCGGAGCCCTCACCACGGCCCATGAGCTGACGCGCACGCCGGAGCTGCGCGCGCGCTACGACGTCACGGTCCATTCGCTGGGCTGGCGCCTGGGCGGCAAGTGCGCCAGCGCGCGCAACGCCAGCCAGCACCAGCGCATTGAAGAGCACGGCCTGCACATCTGGCTGGGGTGCTACGACAACGCCTTCGCGCTGATGCGGGAGGTGTTCCAGGAGCTGGCGCGCGGCCCGGGTGAGCCGCTGAGGAACCTGGAGGAGGCGTTCCTGCCCCAGTCGTTCACGCCCATTGGCCTGGGCGACGGCAGCACCTTCTTCCCTCTCTTCTGGCCTCCCAATGCCAACACGCCGGGCCGTGGTGGGCTCTTCCCGTCGCCGTGGGGCGCCGTCACGGAATGCCTGGGCGTCCTCAAGCGAATCGCCGGAGAGTTCCTGGGGACGGCGCAGCCCGCCCGCGAGAAGTCCTTCGCGCAGGTGGCGCAGGTGGCGGAGGCCGCCGCCTCCTCCTCCGTGGAGGACCGCCTGGAGCAGGCCCACGCCCTGGCGAAGAACCCCGGACAGGGCACGCCGTCCGACGGCGACCTCGACGGCATCCTGCGCAACCTCGAAGAGGCACAAGGGATGCTGGACCCCTTGCGCGCCGCGAAGGGCCTGCGCTCGGCCGCGATCAGCCCCCAGCTCCGCTTCCTGGAGGATCTGCTCATCGTGGCCAAGGCGGCCGTCCGCGGGGTCTGGGCGCTGCGAGACCAGGGCTTCAACCTGGACCTCATCGACGGCGAGGACTTCCGTGCCTGGCTGGTGCGCAATGGCGCGCCCGCGAGGTTCATGGACCTGGAACAGGTGTCGTTCCTGCGCGCGCTGTACGACCTGCCCTTCGCCTACCGGCCGAATCCGGGGGGACAGCCGGTTCCCGACTTCGCCGCGGGGACCGCCCTGCGGTGTGTCATCCGCATCTGCGCCACGTACAAGCAGGCCGTGCTCTTCGAGATGGCCGCGGGCATGGGCGAGGCGGTCATCGCTCCGCTCCACGAGGTGTTGTCGCGTCGCGGGGTGAAGTTCGAGTACTTCCACAAGGTGAAGCGGCTGGAGCTGTCCGCGGACAAGCGCGACGTGGCCCGCGTGCGGCTGGGCCAGCAGGCCGCGCTGCGCGAGCCGCTGAAGGGCTACCAGCCGCTCATCCAGGTCCCCATCGAGGGGTATTCACGCCCGCTGGCCTCCTGGCCCTCGGAGCCGCTGTGGGAGCAGCTCGTGGACGGGGAGCGCCTGCGGAACGAGCGCCCGGACTTCGAGTCACACTGGTGCACCGAGCCCGATGCCTCCGAGCTGGTGCTCGAGCGCGGCGTGGACTTCGACGACGTGGTGCTCGCCATCCCGGTGGGGGCCTTCAAGGCGTTGAACGCGCAGGACGAAGCGCTCTGCCAGGAACTCATCGACGCGAGCCCCCGCTTCAAGTCCATGTGCGAACAGCTGGGGCAGATCCCCACGCTCGCGCTCCAGCTCTGGATGACCCGCGACCTGAAGGCGCTGGGCTGGGACCTGCCGCGCCCGGCGGCCAACGGCCTCATCGAGCCGGTGGATGTGTGGGCGGACGAAACCCACCTGCTCAAGATGGAGGGCTGGCCCGTGGGACAGGCGCCCCGGTCGCTCCACTACTTCTGCGGACCGCTCAACACGGACCTCCACCGTGAGCCCGCGAGCCACACCCAGGTCCCCTCGCTCGCCTTGAACCAGGTGGTGGACATCGCCACGCACTGGTTCTCCCGCAACACCGCCACCCTCTGGCCCAAGGCCGTGGGGCCCGACGGACGGGCCCTGTCCCCGGCGGCCCTGTATGGCGGCGCCGGAACGCTGAGGGAGGGGCTCGAGGCCCAGTACCTCCGCGCGAACGTGGATCCGACGGAGTGCTGCACCACCTCGCTGACGGGCAGCACAGCCGTGCGTCTGGATCCGGGCGCCTCCGGCTTCAGGAACCTGTTCCTGGCGGGCTCCTGGACGCGCACGGGCTTCAACGCCGAATGCGTGGAGGGCACGGTCATGTCGGGCATGCGGGCCGCGCAGGCCCTGAGCGGCGTGAAGCGGGACATCGTTGGCTGGACCTTCATGGGACCCAAGGACACGTGATGAACGACAACGCCTATCCCCCCTACGTCTCCGACCGCGGCCACGGCGAGGTCAGCATGGCGCTGCCCGGCGTCATCCAGGACGGCCTGATGTTCCTGTTCGCCTTCCCGGCGGATGCCACCCGGTTGCAACAACTGGTGGACCGCTTCCTCAACCAGCCCGCCGGGGGCGCGGTGCACTACACCGTGGTGGACCCGTTCGTCTTCCTCAGCTTCCTCCAGGGGAAGCTCACCTCCGGCGGTGAAGCCGTGGGCTGGGTGGAGGACCGCGAATGCGCCTTCTGGGTGCTGCTGGAGGCCCGCACGGGCGCGAACGGACCGCCCCGCTACGTGGGCTGGATGCCCTACATCATCATCGACAACTTCGAGGGCATGGCCACCGGCCGCGAGGTCTGGGGCTACCGCAAGGGATTGGGGCAGGTGGTCCTCCCGGCGGACCCGCAGGGGCCGTATGACTTCGCGGCCAGCACCTGCATCTTCCCGGTGCTCAGCAAGGACACGCAGGGTCGCGTCAGCACGTTGATCCGCCTGCGGGGCGAGCCGGGGGCCGCTGTCACAGAAGGGGGCCCGACCTTCCAGGACCCCGAGGCCCTGGCGGACGCCCTGGAGGCCGCGGGGCTCCAGGGCACGTTGGGCGCGGTTGGGGGAACGCCCCCCTTGCGACGGCTGCTGGCGTTGCTGCGCAACCTCCTGGCGCGCCAGGTGCCGGTGGTCAACCTCAAGCAGTTCCGCGATGCGCGCGACAGCAGCCGGGCCTGCTACCAGGCCCTGATTGAAGGCCCCATCACCGTCACCCGCTTCGGAGGAGCGGGACTGCTGTGGAGCGACTTCACCCTGGCCCTCACGCCGTGCCAGAGCCACCCCATCGCCGCGGACCTGGGACTCCAGCCAATGACCCGCGCCAGCTTCGGGCTCTGGATGCGCCTGGACTTCAACGTGGGGCCGGGACAGGAGGTGTGGAAGGCAGCGGGGGATGGCGCTTGAGCACGGCCCGCGCGGCGTTGAGGCCGCCTTCGACAGCGGCCTCGGCGCAGCCCGCGTTCAGGCGCGTCTGGACCCAGTCTCCGGCGAGGAAGAGGTTCGTGAAGCCGGAGCCTCCCGCCGGCAGGCGGTATTGCGCGGAGCCGGGCACGGAGAGGACGTAGCGCTCCGAGGGGTCGATGTTGGCCCGCCAGTACTGGGCATCCATCCGCGCCTCGCCCATGCGGCCGGATGGATCCGCCAGGTGCAGCCAGTCCATGCCGGTGGTCGCGTCCGTGGGGCTCGCCAGGGGCCAGAGTCCCTTCATGTGCTCCAGGATCCACCGGATGGCGTTGCGCTTCACCTGCTGGGCCATGCGCGCCGGGAAGCCGATGTCGCTGGGCGGGGGAAGGGGGACCGTGTCCGGGAGCGCACCGCAGAAGTAATGGATGCTCTTGGGCGCGCCTGGACCGGTGCCTCCATGCTCCACCTTCACCAGATGGGACATGTCCCCCCAGGTGTCGAAGGGCTCCACATAGGCGGTCGAGATGGTGGGTCCCGCGGACCAGCCCAGCACCGCGATGGGACAGGTGAGCCACAGCTGGAGGGCCTGCGTCTGGACGGTCTTCACCTCCCGCGCCATGGCCGCCCAGCGCTTGTCGGCCTTGAGCAGCTCCCCGCAGAGGGACGGGACGGACCCCAGGGAGATGCCGAAGACCACGAGGTCGAAGTCCTCGTTCAACCTCAGGGTCCGCTCCCCCACCTGTTGGGCACACCAGGCGGACTCCAGGGTCAGGCCCTGGTCGGCCAGCTTCTCGCGCAGGGCCTCGCCGTCCACGAGCTGCTTCCAGTCCGGCTCCGAAGGCCAGCACGGCAGCTGCTTCCCGTCCTCCAACTTGATCCGGATGAGCGGCTGGTACTCCGGCCCGGTGAGCTTCACCTGCTGGAGGAGCTGGATGCTGCCCACCCGCGACCGGTCAGGGGTCAGTCCCAGGGACTGCACGCGCTGGAAGAACTCGAACTTGACCCCTCGCGCGCGGAGGACCTCGTAGAGCGGCGCGAAGAGGATGTCGCCCATGCCCGCGCGAAACTTCCAGAGCGGTGCCCCCTTGCAGTCGAACAGCAGGGACAACAGGACGTGGAAGCAGACGCCCGCGGACGCCCGGGCGTTCTGGGAGCGGGGATTGCCGTCCAGCGTGGCGAAGCCCAGGCAGTAGAGCGCGGTGATGGGCGCGGACTGCGCATCCTCCGGATTCGCACCGTACTTCCGGAGCCAGGCGCGGAAGTCCAGCCCGTCGATGAGGAGGAAGTCCAGGGGCTTGCGCTTCCACACCAGGTCCGTGAGCCAACCCTTGAGGGCCGCCACGCCCAGGCGGAACAGCAGCTGGGCACGTCGCACCGGTTCGGGCTTCTCCAGGGGCGGCGGTGCTGCGCGCTCCGCCTGCTGGGTCTGTTCCAGGTGCTGGATTCCCTTGAGGACCTCCCCCTTGAAGGAGAGGTCGAAGCCCTTCGCCGCATCCAGGCCCTGCGCGTCCTCGAAGCTTTCGGGGAGCTTCTCGATGCTCTCGCCCGCCTCGTGCAGGGGGAGCAGCACGTCCTCGCGGTGCTCGGCCTCCCTGGCGCGGGCGAAGATCCATTCCCGCAGCGCGCGCATCATGTCCTTGTAGGAGCGGTCCTCCGCCAATGACGCCCCTTCGCCGGGAAGGCCCGCGCGCACCAGGGGCTTGATGTTCCAGGGGCGCCACTCCTGCCCCTTGTGGTCCGGCTTCTGCTCCTGCTCCTGGAAGGTGATCAGGTGCTGGGGCATCACGGCGTCCTGGAAGGACTGGAAGGGGGCGTGCGGATCCTTCCATTCCCTGTAGCAATCCCGCATCAGCCGGAAGGCATGGTCATAGAAGCCCATGAAGACGTGCAGGCCGTGCTCCTCGATGCGCTGCCAATGATTCGCATCACGGCCGCTGGCCCCCTTGCCGCCCAGCCGCCATCCCTGCTGATAGACGGTGATGTCATACCGTGCGCGTCGCTCGGGCGTCGCCGTCAGCTCGAATGCCGCCGCCATGGCACCGCATCCGCTTCCCAGGATGGCAATCCGTGTCTTCATGCGGTGTCATTCTATCGTCAGCGCGGTGCGAAGCGCTTCGCGGACCGCAGCTTCGCCTTCATGGCCTCCATGTCTCGGTTTCGCGGCGGGGCGGTGGTCACCAGTGAGTCCATCAGCCGTCGCGCTGTCTCGGTGATGTCCTCGACGGCGCGGTGGAAGGCCTCCTCGTTCGCCTTGGACGGGGCGCTGGTGCCGCTCAGCTTCCGCACGAACTGGAGGGCCGCCGCCCGCACCTCCGCGTCGGACGCGGGGGGCTCGAAGTTGAACAGCGTCTTGATGCTCCGGCACATGGACGGGTCCCTTCGCGTGAAGTGCCGCCAGCGTACCCCACGCCCGTATCCCCGCCGTGGGGGGAGCCCTCCCGAATCCATTGCCGCGAGAACGTGACTTGGCTCATTGAGGCCAAAGTGGTTTTCTCTGGACTCCACCTTCTCCTGGAAAGGTTTCCAACGATGCGGAAGCTCTTCGCCGTCCCTGTGACGCTCTTCTCGTTCGCGATGCTCGCCTGTGGCACCAGCCCCGCCCCCGAGCAGCAGACCCCCGCCCCGACGCAGCAGGAGCAGGGCCTCAACGCCGTGGGCCAGGGCTGTTCGGCGGACACCCAGTGCGCGACGGGCCTGTGCTGGACGGAGGCGGACTCCTACCCGCTCTACAACTCGCAGTGGATCCGCGCGGACCAGTGCACCGAGGAGTGCGGTGGCCCCAGCGACAACGCCTACTGCCAGCAGCTGGCCGCGGAGTTCAACGCGCCGTATCCGAACCAGGCGCGCTGCATCCCCGCGCGGGGCGTGTACGACAACTACCCGTACGACGATATCTTCTACGTCTGCGACCTCATCCCGGCGGGTCTGGGCAAGGTCCACTGGGCGGACTGATGGCCTGACCCACGCCGTCCGGAGCGGCTTGCTTCCGGACGGCGCGGGAGTTGTGCTGGGGGTCGCTGGAGACGTGAAATCGATTTCAGGGGGGCATCATGCGGCTCGACATCTTTTCGGAGATGCAGCACCCGAAGGAGCGCTGGAGCGGTCCGGACCACGAGCACCAGCTCATCCAGGAGACGCTGGAGCAGGCGCGGCTGGCGGATGAGATGGGCTACGGCGTCTGGTGGCAGGTGGAGCACCACACCGCCGTGGAGTTCAGCTACAGCTCCGCGCCGGAGATCATGCTCACCGCCATCGCGCGGAGCACGAAGAACCTGCACGTCGGACACTCGTCGGTGCTGGCGCCCACGCGCTTCAACCATCCCATCCGGGTCGCGGAGCGCGCGGCCTTCATCGACCACCTGAGCGGGGGCCGCTTCCAGCTGGGACTGGCGCGCAGCACCCTCCCGGAGTGGCGCACCTTCAACATCGAGCCCGACTCCACGCGCGGGCAGATGCAGCAGGCCTTCGAGCTGATTCCGAAGCTGTGGACGCAGGACAAGGTGTCCTGGGACGGGCCGGACCTGCGGCTCAAGGACGTCAGCGTCATCCCCAAGCCGTACCGCAAGCCGCACCCGCCGCTGTGGCAGGCGTGCTCCAGCCCCGCGTCCTTCGAGCAGGCGGGGAAGAACGGCGTGGGCGCGCTGGGCGTGACGCTCTGGGCCTCTCCGGAGGAGGTGGCGGAGATGATCCACATCTACCGCGAGGCCCTGCGCACGCGCTGCGAGCCGGTGGGCGCGTTCGTCAACGACCAGGTCGCCTTCTTCACCTTCGTGCACTGCGCGGACAGCGAGCGCGAGGCGATGGAGAACGGCGCCGCGAAGGCCGCCGCCTGGTACACCAGCGGGTCGTTCACCTTCTTCGAGGCGAAGGACGCGTTCGTGAAGACGGCCGCGGAGCTGGAGGTGCTGGCGAAGGACCCGGCGGGCGGTGGCCTGACGGGCCAGTACCTGCGCAAGAAGGACCCGAACGCGCCGCAGTCCCAGGCGCAGCGCCTCCTGGGCCGCATCATGGGCGGGGAGCAGGTCCCGGACGAGCAGGTCTGGGAGGTGCTGAGCGCGCAGGACTCGCTCATCGTCGGGACCCAGGACCAGGTGCGCGCGGGGCTCAAGCGCTACCAGGCGCTGGGCATCGACGCGCTCATGTCCTTCCACCAGGTGGGCGCGCTGGCGCACGACAAGGTCCTGAAGAGCATCCGGCTCACGGGCGAGCTCATTCCGGAATTCAGGACACCGGCCGCGCCGTAGGCAGCGGGAGGAGGGCAGGGGAGCGTGGAGGTCCAATACCCACGCTCCGCGCCACTTCTCCCGCGCCGTGGGAGGGAGCAAGCTGAGCTTCGTGTCCCGCCGCTCACAGCTGCTTCTCCTGCTCGTCGTGTCCGGGCTCCTGCACGCGGCGCTCCTCTTCGCGCTGTGGCGGAGCCCGTCCGCGAACGTCCGGCGTCGCGAGCCGCCGCGGGCCGTCGAGCTGGAGATCGTCACCCGGGACGCACGCCCCACCCCGCCCGTGCCCCCCGTGCCTGAAGAAGCGCCGCGGCCTCCGCGCTCGCCAGCGCGTCCGGCGGAGCGCGCGCGGGAGAAGGACGAAGCGCCGACGCAGCTGGCGGAGCGCGAGCGGAAGAAGGACGAAGCGCCAGCTCAAGCCACTCCCGGAAGCGCCGCTCCGGAGCCGCTCGCGGAAGCACCCTCCGAGCGCACGTCACCTCCGGTCCGGGATGTCCCGCTCCAGCTGGAGCCGCCCGGCCTGTTGGGCGGTGGGCTCCTGAAGGGGCCTCCGTCGACGGGGCGGACGCTTCGCAACGTCCCTGGCTCGGAGCCGGACCCCAAGGCCCTGGCGGCCCGTGAGGCGGAGGAGGCGCGTCAGAAGGTGGATGGCTGGGCCAAGGATGCGACCGCGTCCGCGCGGGCCACGGGCGCGACGCCTCCCTACTTCGCGAAGCTGCGCCAGGGCTTCTCCGAGAAGCTCGTGAACCCGCCTCCTCCCGATACGGATGTGCTCGCCCGCCGGCTGAAGCGCGAGCAGCTGGAGTCCATCGAGCGGTTCGGCAAGACGGGCACCCCCTTCGCGCCCCAGGCGCGCGACGTCCGCCGGGAGACCTCCGACCGGCTGCGCGCGGCGGTGGAGGCCGGGCGCGCGGCGAATGTCTACATGATGGATGTCACCGCCCCCATCCTGGCGCTCGTCGCCATCGTGGAGGTGCGGCAGGCGCGCGACGGCAGCCTCATCGACCTCCAGGTGCTGGAGGGCTCCGGGGACCCGAAGTTCGACCGCTGGGCGGTGTCCCACCTGCGGGAGGCGCTCGCCAGCGCGGAGCCCCCCACGGACGGCGGCGTGGGCATCCGCGAGGACGGGATGCGGACCCGCTGGCGGCTGGAGGAGTACCTCGGCAACCCCCGCGTGCGGGTCCACCTCATCTCCATCTACTGATTCATTCCGTCCCGATGATGCCAACGCGGTCACCCGTGGCGGCATCCAGCGCGAGAAGGTGGCCCCACTGGGACACGTAGATGCGGCCGTCCCGGGCCCAGAGGGTGGCCCGGACGGCGGTGGTCTGGGGCTCGGGCAGGGCCACGTCCCAGGCGACGGCGCCGGTGCGCAGGTCGCGCCGGATGAGTTGCAGGCCGCCCTTCCCGCCCTCCGCCAGCGAATAGACGACGTACACGGCGTCCTTCGCGATCTCCCCCACCTCCGGCGCGAGGGCCCGCAGGAGGAGCGGATCCTTGTCCGACACGATGTCGTGCCACAGCGGTTTGCGGTCGCCCGGCGCGAACAGCGCCACCAGGGGCACCGCCGTCCCCGGCCACCGCGTGCCCAGCGCCAGCGTGTAGCCGCCCATGCGCAGGAGGTACCGGCTGGAGAAGCCGCGGATGTCGGAGGGCGGGTAGCTGGAGAGTTCGCAGGTGGTGGGGTGCTCCGGCGGCCGGCCCCTGTCGCACGTCTTCATGCTCTCGGGCGGCGTGGCGCAGCCCTCCGGCGCCTGGGGCGCGGGCTTCGCCGTGGCCGTGCGCGTATCGAAGAGCAGGTGCTGGTGGTCCACCACCTCCACCCAGACGGACGTCGTGTCCCCGGAGGGGATGCACAGCCGGCCAGGCGAGTCCGTCAGGGGCACGCGTCCCAGCCGCTTGCCGGTCTCCAGCTCCAGCAGGTTCACCGCTCGCTGCTCGCTCATCACCAGCCGGCCGTTCTGGGCGATGACCTTCGTGTAACGGGAGGTGTCCGGCCCTTCCGATGGCGCCGACTCCCAGAGCTTCTGGAACGTCCGGCCGTCGAACGCGGCGATGACATGCCGGAAGCCGGAGCCTGCTTCGTGCTGGCTCACGTGGCCGACGATGTCCTCCGTCCCATCGCCGTTGACGTCCATGAACACGGGCGCGCCCCGCTCCACCCAATGGAA
>NZ_RAVY01000245.1:0-13034 GCF_003611625.1 Corallococcus sp. CA054B | reverse complement strand
GCTTCGGGCTGACGGCGGCGGGGCTGGCCCTCTTGCCCGTGGCGCCGTCGTACGGGTGGCTCTTCCCGGTGATGGGCCTGTTGGCGGTGGGCTCCGCGCTGGTGACGCCGTGTCTGTCCGCGCTGGTGTCCCTGCACGCGCCCATGGAGCGCCAGGGGGCGGTGCTGGGGGCGTATCAGGCGTCCGGCTCGCTGGGCCGCATCATCGGGCCCGCGCTGGGCGGCCTGCTCTTCACCCGACTGGGCCCGACGGCCCCGTATGGGACGGGGGCGGTGCTGGTGGCGCTGGGTGGACTTTTGGCACTGTCGTTGGTGACACAGGTGCGAATGTCGGGAGCAGGCGCGGAGCAAAGCTCATAGGATGGGGACCATGGTGGGCAAGCCGCAGCACATCACCATCGCGTTCGACGTGATGGGGAGCGATCACGGCCCGGCGGAGGTGGTGCGAGGCGCCGCCCAGCTTTCGCTGGAGTCTCCGCACATCCACGCGCTGCTCGTGGGGGACCGGCCGGTCATCGACGAGGCCCTGGCGGGCATCAAGCACAACGGGGAGCGCATCTCCGTGCACCACGCGGGCGACTACGTGGGCATGGACGAGAAGCCCGGCGAGGCGCTGGCGCGCAAGCCCGAGTCCTCCGTGGCGGTGGCCGCCCGGCTGGTGGCGGAAGGGGAAGCGCACGCGCTCGTCTCCGCGGGCAACACGGGCGCGGGCGTGCTCGCGTGCAAGCGCCACTTCCAGTTGATTCCCGGCGTGCGCCGCGCGGCCCTGGCCACGGTGTACCCCACGCGGGGCGTGCGCGGGGCGAAGCAGGACCCGTTCAGCCTCATCCTCGACGTGGGCGCCACGGTGGAGGCCACCGCGGAGGACCTGGTGGCGTTCGCCGTCATGGGCAGCGCCTACGCGCGCATCATCTCCCGCAACGAGCGGCCCAAGGTGGCGCTCCTGTCGAATGGTGTGGAGCCGCAGAAGGGACCGCCGCGCGTGGTGGAGGCGCACCAGCGGCTGTCGCAGATGGCGGGGCTCAACTTCACGGGGAACGTGGAGGGCATCGACATCCCGCGCGGCACGGTGGACGTCATCGTCACGGACGGCTTCGTGGGCAACGTGTGCCTGAAGATGCTGGAGGGCGTGCACGACACGGTGATGGAGCTGGCCCAGTACGCCTACAAGGAGAGCCTGCGCTGGCGCGCGGGCCTGGCCATGCTGTCCTCAGGCATCGAGCGGCTGAAGGACATCACGGACTGGGAGCAGTACGGCGGCGCGCCCATCCTGGGGTTCGACCGCATCTTCATCAAGGCGCACGGCCGCTCCAAGGCGCGCGCCATCGCGAACGCGGGCAAGGTGGCCGCGAAGGCGGTGGCGAACGAGCTGGGCACCGCCATCCAGGAGGGCCTGGCGAAGTGAGCCTGCCGGACCGCATCGACCCGCGTCCCCCGCGCCGAATCTACCGGTGGGACCTGGACAAGACGTACCTCCAGACGGACTTCGAATCGCTGCGCGACCTGTTCCGCACGGCGTTCCAGAAGGCCCATGAGAAGGTCGCCATCCCGGGCGCGTCCGCCCTCATCCGCGAGCTGGCGGAGCAGGGGGACTCGCGGCTGTGCATCGTCTCCGGCAGCCCCAAGCAGATGCGCGCGGTGCTGGAGGAGAAGCTCAAGCTGGACGGCATCCAGTGGGACGAGTTCGTCCTCAAGGACAACGTGGGCAACCTGCTGCGCGGGCGCTTCAGGGCCCTGCGCGGCCAGGTGGGCTACAAGCTGCCCGCCATCCTGGAGAGCCGCGTCAGCGCGCCGGTGGAAGCAGAGGAGGTCCTCTTCGGCGATGACGCGGAGGCGGACGCGTTCATCTATTCGCTCTACGCGGACCTCATCGCGGGCCGGGTGGACGAGCGCGTGCTGTCCCAGGTGCTGGAGGCGGGCGGGGTGTACCCGGATGACGCCGCGCGGGTGCACGAGGCGTGGAAGAAGATTCCCATCGCGGACCCCGTGCGGCGCATCTTCATCCACCTGGACAAGCTGACGCCGCCCGCGCACTTCACGCCCTACGGCCCGCGCGTGGTGCCCATCTTCAACTACTTCCAGGCGGCGCTGGTGCTGCTGGCGGACGGCCACCTCACGGCGCCGCAGGTGCTCAAGATCGCCGTGGAGATGGTGCAGACGGCGGGGCACAACATCATCACGCTGTCGAACTCGTTCCAGGACCTGCTGAGGCGCGGGCTGCCGCTGCAGCAGGCGGCCATCGCGCTGTCCCAGGCGATGGAGGGGCCCAACGCGCTGCTCAAGGCCATGCGCCCCATGCCGGACATCCTGGCCGCGTTCAGCAAGCGCCTGGCCGCGCTGGGCACGCAGCCCCCTCCACCGCGCGTGCAGGCAGTGGACTACGTGTCGCTCATCTCCCACGCGCTGCCCCGCACCCACAAGGGGCGCACCCTGAAGCCGCCCACCTGAAGCGCCGGCCTCCGGGCCCGGCCGCCTGCCTGCCTTGCGGCCCCTCCAGCGGTGGGGGCCCGTGGTGGCCGGAGTCTGCCCCCGACCCCGGTGTTATCCAGTGGAAGCGCCTCCCACGGGCAGCGGGCGCACGGAGGGCGGGCAGGGGGCCCATGCGAACCCCCGACGTCCCTGAAGAATGTCCTTAAGCGCGACCCCCATGGGTGGGAGGATGCGTGCTAGACGGCTGCCCTGCCGAGGCGAATGACGCGAGACCCGACCCATCCCCCGCCCCATGGCGGAACGCTGCCAGCCGCGCCCGGAGACGACGCGCGCGGAGAGGCCTCCTTCGAGGCGGCAGCGGACACGGCATCCGGGTCCGCGCACGAGGTACTTTCCATGTCTTCCCCCCTGGACCTGACGGGCCCCGAGGAGCGCACCGAGCGCACCGAGGCCCAGGTGCCCGCGGACTCCGCCGAGCACCTCAGCGAACACGAAACCCCTTCCCGGGCCGCCCAGGCCCCTTCCGAGCCCCCCTTCGACGCGGACGCCGCGGAGGACGACGGGTTCGATGACGATGACGACACCGAGGACGCCGGCCCCGAGGTCAGCGACGAAATCCTGGCCGCCACCGAGGCCCTGAAGGCCGCGGAGGCGGAGGACGCGCAGGCCGCCGCCGAGGCGGGGGACGAAGCCGAGGAGCCCGAGGCCGTCATCCTGGAGCCCGAGCCGGAGCCCGCCGCGAACGAGCCGGAGCTGCAGGCGCCCACCACCACCCGCACGGGCGAGCCCGCGGAAATCGACCCGGACGAGATGGATCCGGACGCGCTCAAGGTGGTGCTGCGGCTGCACCAGCACGGCCACCAGGCGTACCTGGTGGGTGGCTGCGTGCGCGACCTGCTCCTGGGCAAGAAGCCCAAGGACTTCGACGTGGCCACCAGCGCCCACCCGGGCGAGGTGCGCGCCATCTTCCGCAACTGCCGGCTCATCGGCCGGCGCTTCCGGCTGGCGCATGTCTACTTCAAGGGCGGGAAGATCGTGGAGGTGTCCACCTTCCGCGCGAACCCCACGGAGCTGGAGCCGGCGGCGGCGGAGGAGGGGCAGAGCGGCGAGGACCTCCTCATCACGCACGACAACGTCTTCGGCACCGCGCAGCAGGACGCGCGCCGCCGCGACTTCACCATCAACGGCCTGTTCTACGACGCGAGCGAAGGCCGGGTCATCGACTACGTGCGCGGCCGGCGCGACCTGGATGAGCGCTTCATCCGGACGATTGGCGACCCCGAAATCCGCATGCGCGAGGACCCGGTGCGCATCCTGCGCGCGGTGCGCTTCGCGGCGAAGCTGGACCTGGACATCGAGTCGCGCACGTACGCGGCGATGGAGGGCGCGGTGGAGGACCTGCCGCGCTGCGCGCCCGCGCGCCTGCTGGAGGAGACGTTCCGGCTCATCCGCGGCGGTGTGTCCGCCCCGGCGCTGAAGCTGCTGGCGGCGCTGGACGCGCTGAAGATCCTGCTGCCGCCCGTGGACGCGTACCTGCGTGAGAACGGTAAGGAAGGGGAGAAGACCTTCTACGCCTTCGCGCAGGCGCTGGATAAGCGCGTGGCGGCGGGCGAGGTGCTGGACGACGCCATCCTGCTGGCCGCGTTGCTGGTGCCCATCAGCCGCGCGCAGCCGCCGGTGGAGGAGTCCCAGGACGAGGGCCGCGCGTCGGTGTCGCGCGTCATCGAGGACCTGCTGGCGGGCTTCGTGGAGTCCGCGCGGCTGCCGCGCCGCATCGCCGAGCGCTGCCGCATGCTGCTCCTGATGCAGCGCACGCTGTCCGGGGAGCGCCGCCGCAAGACGGGCGCCTTCCGCCGCCACCCGCTCTTCAACGAGGCGCTGGCCGTCTACGCGATGACGGTGGAGGCCACGGGCGAGGGCCGCGAGGCGCTGGAGGCCTGGCAGGCCGGAGAGGTGCCGCCGCCGCGCGCCGGAGCCAGCAATGGCGCGGACGCGGATGGCCCCCGCCGCAAGCGCCGTCGCCGCCGCCGCCGTCGTTCTGGCAGCGGGAGCGGAGAGGGTGGCGGCGCGGGAGCCTCCTCCGGTTCCGACGCGGGCGAGGGGTAGCGCCCCCGTAGCAGCCGAGAGCAGCGAAAGGGCTGGAGTGCTTCAGGCGCTCCGGCCCTTGTCGTATCCGGCGGGCGCTACCGCTTCGGCTTGTCCACGGGCTTCTCGGAGCGGTGCTGGTCGTCATCCGACGCCTCCGCCCCCGCGATGTCCGCCATGGTGATGGCCTTGCTGCCGAAGCGCGCCGCGATGCGGTCCATCGCTTCGTTCAACTTCGATGACTTCGGCGCCGCCGCCGGGAACAGTCCCAACTGCGGCTCGTCCTCGTCCAACTGCACGCTCACGCCAGTGAGCCGCAGCGCCTTGCCTTCGTGCGCGCGCTCCAGCAGCTCCAGCGCCGCGCGGTAGATGACCTGCCCGTCGTCCGTCGCCTCGCGCAGCGTGACGCGCCGGGTGATGAGCGTGAAGTCCGCGAACTTCAGCTTGAGCTGCACCACGCGGCCCTTGAGCGACGCCCTTCGCAGCCGCCGGGCCACTCGCAGGGCCTGTGCGTGCACGTGCGGCTTGAGCGCCTCCGGGCCCGTCAGGTCCTCGTCGAAGGTGTCCTCCGCGCCCACGCTCTTGGCCGCCCGGTCCGGCACCACGTCCCGCGCGTCGATGCCGTGCGACAGCTCCCACAGGTGCTTCGCGCTCGCCGCGCCGAAGCGCTCCTCCAGCCAGCCCACGTCGCGCGTCGCCACGTCGCCAATGGTGACGAGCCCCGCGCGCTTCATCGCCTCTTCCGTCTTCGGCCCCACGCCCCACAGCCGCGACACCGGCAGCCCGGCGAGGAAGGCCACCGTCTCCTCCGGCCGCACCTCGCGCTGCCCGTTGGGCTTCGCCAGGTCGGAGGCGATCTTCGCCACGAACTTCGCCGTGGCGATGCCCGCGGACGCCGGCAGGTTCAGCTCGTGGGCAATCTCCTTGCGGATCCGCTTCGCGATGTCCGCCGCCGCGCCGAACAGCCCCACCGACGCCGTGACGTCCAGGAACGCCTCGTCCAGCGACAGGGGCTCAATCAACGGCGTGTACCGCTCGAAGATGGCGAACACCTGCTCGCTGGCCTCCGCGTAGGCGGAGAAGCGCGGCTTCACCACGATGGCATGCGGCGCCTGCTTCACCGCCCTCGCCATGGGCATGGCGCTCTTCACGCCGAAGGGGCGCACCTCGTAGGACGCGGCCACCACCACGCCGCGTTGTGCATGCCCGCCAACGATGACCGGCTTGCCCCGGAGGGACGGGTTGTCGCGCTGCTCGACGGACGCATAGAAGGCGTCCATGTCCACGTGGAGGATGGCTCGCATGGCGTGAGTCACTCTAGTGGTCCCCTCTGACAGTGCGAGCCATGAAGACCCTCACCGAATACCTCTGGTTCGAGACGAAGGCCCGGCGCGAGCTGGTGCGCCTCACGGACACCGTGGCCGCCCTGCTGAAGAAGAGCGGCATCCAGGAGGGCATGGTGCTGGTGTCCGCCATGCACATCACCGCGGGCGTCTTCGTCAACGACGACGAGCCCGGCCTCCACGAGGACATCTGGGACTGGCTCCAGCACCTGGCGCCCCACGGCCCGGACTACCGCCACCACCGCACCGGCGAGGACAACGGCGACGCGCATCTGAAGTCCATGCTCGTCCACCATCAGGTGCTGATTCCCGTCACCGCCGGCAAGCTCGACCTGGGCCCCTGGCAGCAGGTCTTCTACGCGGAATTCGACGGCCAGCGCCGCAAGCGCGTCATCGTCAAGGTGATGGGCGACTAACCGGCCACGGGCCACGACAGCCCGTGGCGTCCCAGCTCCGCCACCAGGTCCGGCGGCAGCGGGCTCTCCACCTTCACGGGCTCTTTCGTCACCGGGTGCGGCACGGTGAGCGAGCGGGCGTGCAGGAAGAACCGCCCCAGCTCCGGCGCCTCGCGGCCCCCGTAGAGCGCGTCCCCCACGAGCGGCGCGCCGACACCGGCCAGATGCGCGCGCACCTGGTGCAGCACGCCGGTGAGGATCTTCACCTCCACCAGGCTGTAGTCCCCGGACCGGGCCAGCACCCGGAAGTGGGACAGCGCCTCGCGGGCGTCCTCGGCGCCGTAGGGGGCGGGCTCCACGCGGTCCGGGTGGCGCGGGTGGTGGCGCAGCGGGACCTCCACCTCGCCCTCGTCCGCCAGCGGGCCCGTCACCAGGGCAACGTAGCGCTTGTCCACCGCGCGGTTGCTGAAGGCCTCGCGCACGGCGGTCCAGGCCTCGCGCGTGCGGGCCGCCGCGAGGACTCCGGAGGTCTCCACGTCCAGCCGGTGGCACAGGCCGCCCTCGCGCGGATCCTGCGACGCCTGGGCGACCTCCGGGTAGCGCGCCACCAGGGCGTTGGCCACCGTGCCCGTCTCACCCGGCTGCAGGGGGTGCGACGGGCGGCCGGCGGGCTTGTCCACGAAGAGCAGGGCGGCGTCTTCGTGCAGGACGACGAGCGGGAAGTCCGTGTCGGGCACGGCCTCGCGCGTGGACTCCTCCACCGTGACGGAGACCTTCTGGCCTTCGGTGATGGTGAGGCCCTTCTTCGCGGGGCGGCCGTCCACGCGCACCTGGCCCTCCTCGAAGAGGCGCTTCATGCGCGCGCGGGACAGGCCCAGGGCCTCACCCACGAACAGGTCCACCCGCTGGCCCGCCTTGGCGGCGTCCACGGTGAGGGTGTGCGTCGTCGTCGTGCTCACTCGGAGAGGGCCTCGTACACTTCCTCGGCCGTCTGGAACCGGTCGTCCGGCTCCTTGCGGATGAGGCGATGGGCCACCCGCGCCAGCTGCGGGTCGCCATGCAGGTTGAGCGCGAGCAGCGGCGGAGGTTCCGTCTCCAGCACCTGGCGCCACAGCTCGTGCGGCGTTTTCGCGTCGAACGGCGGACGCCCGCTCATCAGCTCGTACAGGATGACGCCCAGGCTGTACAGGTCCGAGCGCCCATCCAGCGGCTCCCCGAGGATCTGCTCCGGGGCCATGTACCGGTAGGTGCCCACCAGCTTGCCGTCCGCGGTGATGCCCGCGTCGTCCGCGAGGAACTTGGCCAGGCCGAAGTCCATCAGCCGCACCTGGCGGTCGTCATCCACCATGATGTTGGACGGCTTCAGGTCGCGGTGCACCAGCCCGTGGCCGTGGATGTACGCGAGCGCCTCGCACACCTGGAGCATGGCGTCCTTCAGCTTGCCCATGCGCTCCGGACGGTTGAGGTCCGCCATCTTCGGCGTGGCGGGGCGGGGCGGCTGCGGCGCGCGCGGGGCGGCCCGGCGCGGGTCCACCCCGGGCATCCCGTCCGAATCCGAGTCGTCGTCCCCGGCGCCGTGGAAGCTGGCCAGGTCCTCGCTGGGCGCTTCCTCCGCGAAGGCGTTGAGGTCGAAGGTGCCGTCGTCCTCGCTGGCGTCGTCCGCGTCGTCGTCCGGGCCGTCCTCGCTGCCGAAGTCGTCGTCCGCGGTGCGGCGGAGGGTGAGCGGGAAGCGGGAAGCGGGCGTGGGCGTGGGCGTGTGCAGGTCGTTGAAGCTCACGTCCAGGTAGTGGCGCAGTGTGAGCCCCTCGATGAGCTCCATGGCCAGGTACGGCTGGCCCGCGTGGACGCCGGCCTCGAAGACCTTCACCACGTTGGGGTGGGACAGGTCCGCGAGCGTCTCGAATTCGCGCGCGAGTCGTCGTGCCGCGCGGTCGTCCAGCGACGGGCCACCCGTCGACAGGAGCTTCAGCGCGACCTCGTCGTTGCTGCGGCGGTCCAGGGCCCGATAGACGGTCCCGGCCCCGCCACTGCCGAGCGTCTCCAGCACGCGGTAGGGACCAATGGCCTTGGGAGGCATGGGAGCGCGGATCCTACGAACCACGTCACGTCACGGTCAAACGTCCTGGCGTCTTGCTCGTGCCACCGGACGCTCGCTCGCGCGGAGGGTTTCACTTTTCCAGTGAACCATGGGAAAGCTTTGGGACCATGCAATTGGGGAAGTACCAGCTGGTGAGGAAGCTCGCCTCGGGCGGGATGGCCGAGGTGTTCCTTGCGAAGGCCGCGGGGCCTCGGGGCTTCGAGAAGACGCTGGTGCTCAAGCGCATCCTGCCGCACCTGGCGGAGGACGAGGCGTTCGTGGAGATGTTCCTGGGCGAGGCGCAGCTGGCCGCCCGGCTGGACCACCCGAACGTGGTGCAGATCTTCGACTTCGGTGAGGTGGACGGCAGCTACTTCCTGGCGATGGAGTACATCGACGGGCCCACGCTGCGCCGGCTCATCAAGCGCTCGGCGGAGCTGAAGCAGCCGCTGCCCCCGGGCGTGTGCGCGAAGATGGTGGCCGCCGCGGCGGAGGGCCTGGCGTTCGCGCACGAGCTGGCGGACGCGGAGACGGGAGCACCGCTGGGGCTGGTGCACCGGGACATCAGTCCGGAGAACGTCCTGGTGTCGCGGCAGGGCGCGGTGAAAGTGGTGGACTTCGGCATCGCGAAGGTGGCGGGGCAGAGTCACCGCACGGCGACGGGCGTGGTGAAGGGGAAGGTCGCGTACATGCCGCCGGAGCAGCTGCAGGCCCGGCCCATGGATGGGCGCGTGGACGTGTACGCGCTCGGCATCGTGCTCTACGAGCTGCTCACCGGGAAGCGTCCGTTCGAAGCGACGACGGACGTGAGCATGATGCAGGCCATCCTCTTCGAGCCGTTCGTGCCCGCAGTGCAGCGCCGGCCGGACCTGCCGGAGGCGATGCAGCGCATCCTGGAGAAGGCGCTCGCGAAGGACCGGGAGCAGCGCTACCCGGACTGCCGCGCGTTCCAGGCGGACCTGGAGCGCTTCGTGCTGTCGCTGGGCGAGCCGGTGGGCGCGTATCAGATTGCCCGGCTGGTGGCTCAGGTGATGGAAGGGGGGGAGGCCGCGCCCGTGGCGCCCACGCCCGCGAAGGGGCGGGTGGCCGCGCCCGTGGCACTTGCGCCGGAAGCGGCGACGACGCCCATGCCTCCCCGTGTGGGCACGGCGTGGGAGCCGTTGGCCTCGCGCTCCTCGATGCAAGCGCCCGCGGTGACCGCGTCTGGGAACGACGTGCCGTCGAGCCGGTTCGACGCGGCGACGGATCCGGCGACGCCTTCCGCGGGCAGCCTGCTGCGGAATTCCTCCAGGGCACAGCCTCAGGAGGAGGTCTCGAAGGTGGCTGTCTCCGAGCAGCCCATGCTTGCGGGCGCGGTGCGATCTCCCCGGCGGAAACTGGTGGGGGCGATGGTGGCCGTGAGCGTGCTGGGGCTCGCCGGGGGACTGGCGGTTGCGGGCCGGGGTGAGAAGGCCGCTGCGCCCGCGAGTCCGTCCACGCCGGTGGCGCGGACCGACGACGCGCCCGTAAAACCGCCGGAGCCGAAGGTGACGCCGGTCGTTCCGGCGGCGCGCGTGGAGCCGGTGGCCGCCGAGACGGTGGACAGTGGCACTCCCGCCGTCGTGGCCGAGGTGAAGCCCGCGACGGAGAACGACTCCGAGGTGCGCGACGCGGGCGTGGTCACGGAAGTGGCGCCGACTCCGCGACCCACGGTGGCCGTGAAGCCCGCGACGACCAGCACGGTCACGCCGCCGGTCCGCCGCGTGGCCACGCCGGCCCGCCGCGACCTGCCCAAGGGCAAGGTGGAGTTCCGCGTCCGTCCGTTCGGCATGGTGTCCCTGGACGGTAAGCCCCTGGGACAGACGCCCTTCGCCGCCGTGGAGGCGACGGAGGGCGTGCATCAGGTGCGCGTCGTGAACAAGGAACTGGGCAAGGACGTGACGCGGTCCTTCGAGGTGAAGGCCGGGCAGGACAACGTCTTCAAGCTCAACCTCGCGGCGGAGTGACGGCGCGGCTCAAGGAGATACCGGGCTCCAAGCACCGGGGGCCGCGATCTGCTTCGGAACGAAGACTTCCGTGTCGGAATCGTCGATCAGTCCGTAGGAATTGAAGCCCCAACCCCAGACGCTTCCGTCTTGTTTCACGGCGAGGGAATGCAGGTTCCCCGCGGCCAGGGATGCGACGCCCGTGAGTCCCATCACCTGCTGTGGAAGCTCGCGGTCCTTGGTTGTCCCGTCTCCAAGTTGGCCATAGTTGTTCAGGCCCCATGTCCAGGCCGTCCCGTCCTGCTTCAGTGCGAGCATGTGATTCCCGCCAGCGGCAACGGCTATTGCTTTGTCCAGGCCTGATACTTGTCTGGGGTCGGGAACATTGCCTAGGTGACTCCATTCCCAGATGGTCCCGTCAGCCTTCAATGCCAGGTATTTGCCGTAGCTTGAGCTGATGGCAACGACTCCTGACATGTCTGGAACCACGGAAGGGGTTGTGCTGATGCCCACGCCGTTGAGGAGCCAGACAGTTCCGTCCGCTCTCAATGCCAGTGAGACGTAGCTCTGCGCGGCAATGGCGATGATGCCTTTCAGCCCCAAGGCTTGGGCGGGCACGAGACGGCGGCGCTCCATGGTCCCGTCACCCAGTTGGCCCCACTCGTTGTTGCCCCATGTCCACACGGTGCCATCCCGTTTGAGTGCCATGGAGTGGAATGCACCGGCGGCAACGGCCGCTACACTGTCGAGTCCCGGGACTCGCTCGGGCGGACGTTCGCCCTCTTGGGTGCCATTCCCAAGTTGCCCGTCGAAGTTCAGTCCCCAGGACATGACCGTTCCGTCCTGTTTCAGTGCCAGGCCGTGACTGTCGCCAATGGCAAGTGACGTGACGTCCTTGAGTTCTGATTCGAAGATAGGGGCAGGATGGAGGTAGTCGGATCTATACCCAAGCTGATTGCTTCGATTGGCGCCCCATCCCCAAACATTTCCAGTGGGGAGCACCGCGTAGTTGGTTTCCCACATGGAATACATCCGAGGGCCCGGGTAGAGCCCTTCGTCAATGGCGCCATTGCAGTTGTTGTCCTTGAGGTCTTTGGTTTCCGCGACCTCGGGACGGATGGCTGCGTTGGTGTCATTGCAGTCAGTGGCGATCGCCACATGGCCCGGCGGCGCTGCGCAACCCGAGACGGCCTGGGTCACGTCGCCATATCCGTCCCCATCCGCGTCCCGGTACCAGGTCAGGATGGGCAGCCCTTCATCCTTCGCGCCGTCGCAGTTGTCATCACGGCCGTCACAGCGCAGCTCGCTCTGCCCGGGATGAATGGTGCGGTCCGTGTCGTCACAGTCGCCGCCCTGGTCCGCCAGGAGGCCGGCGGGTTGCACGCACGCCATCATGGCCACGCCGTAGCCGTCGCCATCCTCATCAAGGAACCATGTCCGCATGCCCGGGGCATCCGCCTCGCCGTCCACGCAGTTGTTGTCCACGCCGTCGCACAGTTCCTCCGCGCCCGGGTGGATGTCCGCGTTCGCGTCGTCGCAGTCCGTGCCACCCGTGGCGACGGACGGATGACCATCGCCGTCCTCGTCGCTCTGGGACACATCGAGCTGGACGCTCTGCACCTTGCCCTGGGGAACGTCGACGAACCGCAGGAGCTTCGTGGAAGGAACACCGTCGCACGCATTGCCCGCGAAGGACTCCGCGAGCAGCCGGAACGTGGTCCCCTGTGTCGCTGAAAGCAGGATGCGCAGTCCGCGCGACTGTGCCGGCGTGACCTGTGTCGGTCCCAGCAGCTGGGTGGAGGCGAGCAGCCGCTTGTCTCCATCTTGGAGTGAAACCTGAACGCAGCCTGGGCTGGCGTTCCCACTCAGGACCTCCAGCGCGATTCCCCGGTCGCAGGCCGCCGGATCCGTCAGCCGGAACGTCGCGTCCTGGAAGTCCCGCCCGGTGTTCGAACAGAACCTCCGCAGGATGACGTCGTCATCGACGGGCACGGTGCAGCCGCTCAGCAGCAACACCCCCAACGCCAACGCGAGCTGAACCCTCACGGAGTCCCCGCCGACGCCGTGGACTCACCGCTGAGGAAGTACGTGGTGATTGCACCCACCGCCGCAGCAGCAGCCGTGCCGAAGAGCACGTTCGCCACGACCGCCTTGCCTCGCGCGTCGTCCAGGTGCCCACCCACGTCCGCGGACAGGTCCGCTTCGCGCGCGGAGTCCACGTTGCCGCGCGACTGGAGTCCGAAGACAGAACCCACGCCTCCAGCCAGCACCCCCGTCCCCAGCAGCACCCACGACACCGTCGGCACCCGGCGCATCCCGCGCTCACGGGCATCCGCCTTCAAGTCCACGCCCGGAGCCGGAGCAGGCGCCACCGCGACCTGGGGCGGGCTCAACGCCGCCGGAGTCTCCACCACCGGCGCGTCCGCCGGCTTCGCCACCGCCGCGCGCTCCTGCCGCACCGCGCTCCGGATCGACTCGAAGTCCCCCTCCACCTTGGGTGACACCTTCGCCGGCAGCTTCGCCTCTGGCGCCAGCAGCAACCCCGCCCGGAACGACGCCAGCGCCTCATCGCGCCGCCCCATGTCCGCCAGGATGACGCCCTCGTAGATGGCCGCCGAGCTTCGCTCCGCGTCCGTCCGGGCCAGCCGCCGCGCCCGGGTCACCGCCGCCAGGGCCTGCTCGGACTCCAGGTCCTCATAGAGCCGGGCCGCCTCCGCCATCGCCGCGTCGAAGTACGTGCC
>NZ_RAVY01000244.1:0-13264 GCF_003611625.1 Corallococcus sp. CA054B | reverse complement strand
CCCATCCGGTGGCCCGCGTGAAGGCGCGCGTGTCGGAGACGTAGTAGCGCTGGTCGCCCGTGCGCCAGTCCTCGAAGCCGACGCGCGGCATCCGGCCCGTGCGTCGCTGGATGAGCGCGAGCAGCTCCAGCAGGCTCACCGTCTGCCCCGGCCCCCCACCGATGTTGAAGGCCCGGCCCCGGATGCGCGGCATGGCCTGCTGGGCCAGCCAGAAGGCGCGCACCAGGTCCTCCACGAAGAGGATGTCGCGCACCTGCATGCCGTCGCCGTAGAGCGTGAGCGGCTCGCCTTCCAGCGCTCGCAGGAGGAAGTGCGCCACCCAGCCCTGGTCCTCCGTGCCGAACTGCCGGGGCCCGTAGATGCAGCTCATCCGGAACACCACCGTCGGCAGGCCGAAGGTGCGCGCGTAGTCCAGCACGTACTGGTCCGCCGCCCCCTTGGAGCACCCGTAGGGGCTCTCGAAGTCGAGCGGGCACTGCTCGCTGATGCCATGCGCCAGCGTGCGCGGCTCCGTGGGCGCGTAGCGCTGCCCACGGACCGCGAGCGCCAGCCCCGGCAACCCTCCGTAGACCTTGTTGGTGGAGGTGAACACCAGCGACGCGGGAGTCTCCATCTCCCGCAGCGCCTCCAGGACGTGGAGCGTGCCGCGCGCGTTGACGTCGAAGTCGTGGAGCGGGGACTGGAGGCTGTGCGTCACCGCCACCTGCGCGGCGAAGTGGAACACCTCGCTCGCGCCGTGCAGCGCCCGCCGCACCGCGCTCAGGTCGCGCGTGTCCGCCACGTCGATGCGCAGACGCTCGCCATGGCGCTCGCGCAGCCAGCGCAGGTTCTTCTCCACGCCGGGGCGCGACACGTTGTCGAACACGCGCACCGTCCGCCCGTCCTGGAGGTAATGGTCCGCCACGTTGGAGCCGATGAAGCCCGCGCCCCCGAAGATGACGACCGTCCCTTCCCCTCGTCCGGGCCTCATACCGTGAGCCCCCTCGCGTCCAGCTCCGCCCGCGCCTGCGCGGCCCGGTCCTGGGCCACCTGGCCCACCAGCCACCGCGACAGCTCCAGGAGCCCCTCCTGGAAACCGACGCGGGGCGCGTACCCCAGCACCTCGCGCGCGCGGGTGATGTCCGCGAAGCAGTGGCGGATGTCGCCCATGCGGTACTTCCCCGTCACCGCCGGCCGCATCCGGGACAGGCCCATCACCTCGCCCACCGCGCGCGCCACCTCGCGCACGGTGACGGCGCGACCGCTGCCCACGTTGAGCACCTGTCCGGCGGCGGCCTCCACCTGGAGCGCCAGCCGGCAGGCCTGCGTCACGTCGTGCACGTTCACGAAGTCGCGCTGCTGCAGGCCGTCCTCGAAGAGCAGCGGCGCGTTCCCGTTGAGCAGCCGCGACGCGAAGATGGCCAGCACGCCGGTGTACGGGTTGGAGAGCGCCTGGCGCGGGCCGTAGACGTTGAAGAAGCGCAAGGCCACGGTGGGGATGCGGTATGCGCGGCCCACCAGCAGGCACAGCCGCTCCTGGTCGAACTTCGACAGCGCGTAGACGGACGACAGCGTGGGCGTCTTGTCCTCGGGCGTGGGCACGGGCGTCAGCCGCGCACCGTTCGCGTCGCGCGGCTCCCAGTCCCCCGCCTGCAGCTGGGACAGCGACCGCTCCGGCCCCGGCGCCGTGCGCCCGTCCGGCGTGAGGTACAGCCCCTCGCCGTAGACGCTCATGCTGGAGGCCACCACCAGCCGCTCCACCGGGCGTTCAATGAGGGCCTGGAGCAGCACGGCGGTGCCCTGGTTGTTCACCGACGTGTAGTGGGCGACCTCGTACATGCTCTGGCCCACGCCCACCGCGGCGGCCAGGTGCACGACGCAGTCCACGCCCTCCAGCGCCCGGCGCACCGCCTGCGCGTCGCGCACGTCCCCCACGTGGAGCTCCACCTCCGGCGACAGGTAGTCCGGGCGCTCGTCTCCGGGGCCATGCACCTGGGGCACCAGGGCGTCCAGCGCCCGCACCCGGTGACCGTGCGCGAGCAGCTCGTCCGCCAGGTGCGAGCCGATGAAGCCCGCCCCCCCGGTGATGAGGATGTGTTTGCGGCCCATGTGCCCTCCCGCCCCCAGGGCCGCGTCCACGCGCGCGGCCACTGGCCTGTCCGAGAGAACGGTAAACACCACACCGTCCGGGTCACCCCTCCCTGATGGCTCGCCTGGATGCGCGCCCGCTCAGGCGGACAGAGGTGACGGAGGCGCCAGGGGGCGGTCGGGCAGCAGCCCCCGCGTCTGTCGGCGCACGAGCGACGCGTAGTAGCCGCCGTGGTGCATGAGCTCCTCGTGCCGTCCCTGTTCGACGATGCGGCCCTCCTGGAGCACCAGGATGCGGTCCGCGTCCACCACCGTGGACAGCCGGTGGGCGATGGCGAACGTGGTGCGGCCCTTCATCAGGCGGCCCAGCGCCTCTTGCACCAGCGCCTCGCTCTCCGCGTCCAGGGCGCTGGTGGGCTCGTCCAGCACGAGGATGGGCGGGTCCTTGAGCAGCGACCGCGCGATGGCGATGCGCTGGCGCTCACCGGCGGACAGCCGGCTGCCCTTCTCCCCCACCACGGTGTCGTAGCCCTGGGGCAGGTGCTGGATGAAGACGTCCGCGTGCGCGGCGCGGGCGGCGGCTTCAATCTCCGCCTGCGAGGCCTCCGGCCGGCCGTAGGCGATGTTCGCGCGCACGCTCTCGTTGAAGAGCAGGCTGTCCTGGAGCACCACGCCAATGTGGCGGCGCAGCGACATCTGCTTGAGCGAGCGGACGTCCTGCCCGTCGATGCGCACCGTGCCCTGGATGGGGTCGTAGAAGCGGTACAGGAGGCTCATCAGCGTCGTCTTGCCCGCGCCGCTCGGACCCACGAGGGCAATCGTTTCTCCCGGACGCACCTTCAGGTCCACGCCGCGCAAGAGCGGCCGGCCCTCGCCCGCGCTGGAGGGGTAGGCGAAGTGGATATTGGAGAACTCCACCTCGCCCTTCACGCCCGTCACCTCGCGCGCGTCCGGCGCGTCGCCCAGGTGGTCCTGCGCGTCCAGGATGGAGAACACCTGATGCATGGCCACGGACGCCGTGCGCAGCGTGCGGTACACGCCGCTCAGGCCCTGCACCGGGCCGAACAGCCCGCCGATGTAGCCCAGGAACGCCACCAGTGTGCCGGTGGTGATGTCCCCCCGGAGCACCAGCAGTGCCCCCATGCCGATGGACGCCACGCGCGCCACCAGCACGACGATGTTCTGGCTGCCACTCACCACCGCGTCGTAGCCCACGCCCCGGACGACGACGGCGTTGGCCTCCCACACGCCGTGCAGGAAGCGCTGCTTCTCACGCTCCTCCATGGCGCAGCTCTTCACGGTGACGATGCCGGAGAGCACTTCGTTGAAGCGGGCGTAGATACTGGCCCAGCGGTCCATCAGCGTCTGCTCGCGCTTCGTCTGCACGGGCGCGGCCTTGCGGGCGATGAGCACGGGGATGGGCGCGAACGCGAGCGCCACCAGCGCCAGCCGCCAGTCCAGCCGCAGCATGATGATGACGGAGAGCAGCAGGTACGCCGCGGCGGGAACGACGTTGAAGGCCAGCTCCGTGATGGCGCCCACGAAGCCCTGCATCCCGCGGTCGAGCCGGGTCATGATGGCGCCCACGCCCTCCTCGCGGTGGAAGCTCAGGGGCAGCGAGTGGAGGCGCGTGACGGTGGCCTCGTTGAGCGAATAGTGCACGCCGATGCGCGTGCGCCAGGTGAGCCAGTTCGCCGTGGAGGCGAGCGACTCGCGCGTCAGGCCCATGAGCACCAGCCCCACGACGCCCAGGAGCACCGCCCGGGCGGCGCCTTGCGCGCCCAGTTGGTCGAAGATGTACTTGAGCACCAGCGGCTCCAGCGCGCTCAGCGCGGAGCCCGTCAGCACCAGCAGGAGGATGAAGACGACCGCGCGCCGGTGCGGCTGGAGCCAGGCCATCGCGCGCGACAGCGATGCGGAAGGGACGGAGGCGTTCTGCATGAGCGAGGGAAACGCGCCGCTGTCCCCACCCCTTCCCTGCGCGGCTCAGGCGTAGAGCCGGTCCAGCGTGGTGGCCACGTCCACGAGCCGCTCGGCTTCCGCGTCGAAGCGCTCGCCCTTCGCCAGCCGGGTGGCCCACGCCACGGCGGCCCGTCCGCCCCAGGCGTCGGGCGGCGCGCTCAGCCGCTCACGCTTCGTGCCCTGGAACACGTCCGCGGTGAAGTCGTAGAAGGAGCCGTCCACGTTGCGGAACGCCGCGCCGCCCTTCGTGCCGTAGAAGGCCGCCTCGATGACCGCGTCGCACCCGGCGGGCAGCTTCCAGGAGCAGGCGAGCTGCACGGCCGTGCCCGTGCTCAAGAGGAGCTGCGCGGCGGCGAAGTCCTCCACGCCCTCCTCGCGCGAGGCCAGCGGCCGGCCTTGAGCGAAGCGCCGGGTGGCCACCGCCTCCACCGCCGGAAAGCCGAGCGTCCACAGCGCCAGGTCCACCAGGTGGATGCCCAGGTCCATCACGCAGCCGCCGCCCGCCTGCTTCGGGTCGTAGAACCACGGCTTGTCCGGGCCGTACGCGTTGTGGAACACGAGGTTCACCGCGTAGACGTGGCCCAGCGCGCCCGCCTGGATGCGCTCGTGCAATCGCCGCATGCCGGTGGTGAAGCGGTAGCTCAGGTCCACGCCCAGGAGCCGGTCCTTCGCGCGGGCTGCCTCCACCACGCGGCGCACCTCCGCGGCCGTGCGACCCAGGGGCTTCTGGCAGAACACGGACACGCCCCGCTCCAGCGCGCATAGGGACTGCTCCGCATGCACCGCGCTGGGCGTGGCGATGACCAGCCCGTCGAGCTCCAGGTCGAGCAGCGCGTCCAGCGACCCGACGCATCTCGCGCCAGGGACGAGCGCCTGGGCTTCCCGGGCCGCGTCGGCGGAGGGGTCGCAGAGGCCCACCACCTGGACCTGCTCCGAGCGCACGACGGCCTCCATGCGGTTGCGTCCAATCCAGCCCACGCCCAGGAAGCCGACGCGGGGTTTCGCTCCCGAGGTGGCGCTCATGGGGTGACGATCCCCTTGAGGAAGCCGTCCGGGCGCGCGCGCATGGCCTCGAAGGCGCGGTCCAGCTCCGCCATGGGGAAGGAGGTGAAGAGGGGGAATGGATCCAACCGGCCGGAGGCGACGGCGTCCACGGCCATGCGCATGCCCTCGACGTAGACCTGGGGGTCGCGCTCGTGGGCGTTGACGACGTCCAGCCCGCGCCAGTTCCACAGCTGCAGGTTCACCTGCCGGGGCCCGTCCTGGTGGTAGCCCGCGATGACCAGCCTGCCGCGCACGCGAGTGAGCTCCGCGGCGAGGTCCAACGGCCACTGCTCGCCGACGACTTCGATGACGCGGTCGCAGAAGGTGTTCCCGGTCAGGGACTTCACGCGCTCGATGATGCGGTGGTGGTCATCCATGGGGATGCACTCGGCGGCGCCCTGGCCGCGCGCCAGCTCCAGCGCCCAGGGCCTGCGGGCGACTGCCAGCACGCGCGCGCCCGCGTGGGCCGCGAGCCGCGTCACCACCGCGCCCAGGAAGCCGATGCCGATGATGGCGACCGTCTGGCCCGGCTGGATGTCCGCGCGCCGGAAGATGTTCATCGCGCAGCCCAGGGGTTCGCCGGGAAAGGGCTTGCCCGCGAGCGACGGCGGCAGCACCACCGTGGAGGCCGCGTCCGCCACGTCGTACTCCGCGAAGGCGGCCGACGAGAGCATGGCCACGCGGTCACCGGGTTTCAGGCCAGAGACGTCCGGGCCCAGGGCGTCCACCACACCCCAGCCCTCGTGGCCCGGAGCGCCGGGCGGCAGGGGGTAGCGGAACCAGTCGCGTCCTTCCCACACGGGGAGGTTGGAGCCGCAGACGCCGCAGCCCTCCAGCCGCACCCGCACCTGACCGGGGCCCGGTTCAGGCCGGGCCACGCGCTCCACGCGGATGCCCCGAGGCCCTCCCACGACCGCCGCCCGCATCGAGCCCGCCACCGCCGCGCCATCCATGTGCAGCCCTCCCCCGGTGAATCGCCTCAAGCTAGGACCGGCCTCCGCGGGTGGGACCCGGCGCGATGGGGCGGGCCCGCTGTGGACTCGTCGCCACGCGCGGGCTCAGCGGACGGCCTCCACCACGCCGGCCGCGTGCCGCACGAACGGGGGCACGGTGAGCGACACCTCCGGCTCCGACACGAGCCGCTGCTCGCGGCTCAGCACCTCGCCCGTCACGTCGTTCCACCAGGTGATGCGGTACTCCCCGGGAGCAAGCCGCACGCGCACCCGGGCGTCGGACACGGGCTCGCCATAGCCCTGCTTCGCGCCCATCACCCACAGCGCCTGGAGGCCCGGGCGGCCCATGGACCAGGCCCGCGTGCCGGCGGGTGACGCCGGAGGCGCCTCTTGTGGCAGCAGCGGCGCCCCCGGAGGCAGGCGGGCGAGGTAGTCCGCCAGCACGCGGAAGTGACGCCCGCGCTCCGGCGTCATCGGCACGTCGGAGTCCTCGGTGAACGGCGGGGCGCTGTGCGCGAGCACTCCGGCCCCACAGAAGGTGGTGACCCAGATGCCCACGTGCGTGTGGTCGTACGTCCGGCGGTCTTCGCCGCCGTAGCCGAACTCGCCCAGGAGGATGGGCTTGTCGTAGCCCCACGTCTCCGCCACCTTGCGCGTCAGCTCCGCCGCGAGCGCATGCACCTCATAGAACTCCTTGCCGTACAGGTGCCATTGCAGGAGGTCGTCCTGCCGGCTCGCGTACCAGGGGCGCTCGTCACCATCGACGTTCCAGTGCAGTCCCACCGAGCCCACCGTGACCAGGTGCCCGTACGGGTCCTCCGCGTGCCACGTCTGCGCGAGCTTCACCGCCCAGGGCATCCACGTCGCCTCGCCGACGTTGCCGTCCCACTCCGGCTCGTTGAGCAGGTCCACGGCCAGCAGGGCGGGGGACGCACCGAAGCGCGCGAGCACGTAGCGCAGCCGCCGCTCGGCCAGCTGTGGCCGGTCGAAGAAGTCATCGGGCATGGCGGCGGGGCCTCCGCGCGCGGTGCTGTAGGGGTTGTCCTCCCAGCTCTTCCACGTCTCGCCCGGCGTGAAGCCCACCGCGAAGAGGGTGAGGATGACCTGCAGGCCGTGCCGCTCGGCGGCGTCGAGGATGGCGTCGTAGCGCGCGGCGACCTCCGGGTCGAAGACGCCGGGGCGCGGCTCCAGGCAGCCGGGCTGGGGGCCGGGCTCCGGCTCCTCCCGCTCGCAGTCGGTGAAGATGAAGACGCGCAGGGTGTTCATCCCGCGCGCCGCCATGCCGGCGATGTACTCCGTGGCGGACTGCTGGCCCTGATTCCAGGTGGGGTCGTAGACGTTGAAGCGGTTCTCTCCCAGCGGAAGGAAGGGCGTGCCGTCCTCCCACGCCAGGTGGTGCGCGGAGACCGTGCTGCGGCGCACGAAACCCCGGCGTGACGACGGCCGGGACAGGAACCGGCCCGATGCGACCTCCTTCGCTCCCGCCTGGACGCGGTAGTGGTATTCGCCCACCTCCTGGGGAGTGAAGCGCACGCGGAAGCCGCCGCCCGCCACGGGGAATCCGCCCACGTCCATCTCCCGGCCAGAGGGAGCCACGAAGCGCGCGTGCACGGGGACATCGTCCGGGGCGCTCGTGATGCCGGGGACGGTGAAGCCGACCTCGAACCGGGCGAAGCGCTCCACCTCCTGGAGCGGAGCCGGGGCGGCGGGCGGTGGACGGTGGGCCGCGCAGCCCACGAGCAGCACGACCCACAGCGCTACCGGCCAGCCCTTCGTGAAAGGCGCCATGTCCCCTCCCCCACCACCGCCACTCAGCGGGCCGAGCGCCCGGAGCTCTTCGAGGCCGCCCGGCCGTCCATCACCGCGGGCCCCATCTTCCCTCCACTGCCCCAGGGTGATGGAGCGGAAGGGAGCACGCATGCGCGTGAAGGAGCGGGAGCTCAATCTCGATTGGGTGACGCCGCTGTTGGCGGTGGGCGGAAGCTATCCCATGGATGCCGCCGCGCATCTGGCCCAGAAGCTGGGCGTGCGTCATGTGGTGGATGTCCGGGTGGAGTGCCAGGACGACGAGCACGTGCTCCGGGAGCACGGCATCACCTTCCTGCACCTGCCCACGGTGGACATGCGCGCCATTCATTCGAGGATGATCCACGACGGCGTCGCGTGGGTGCGCGAACGGCTGACGCAGGAGCAGAAGGTCCTCATCCACTGTGAGCACGGCATCGGGCGGAGCGCGCTGCTGGCGTTGTGCGTGCTGGTGGAGCAAGGGCTGGCGCCGCTCGAAGCGCTGGAACTGGCGAAGACGCGGCGCCCCTGCGTGTCGCCCAGCCCGGAGCAACTGAAGGCCTTCATCACGTACACGCGGGACGTGCGCGCGGAGCGGTCCGTCACGTGGCCGGAGCCCACGCTCGAAGCCCTGGGCACCATCGCGTACCGGCATCTGCGTGCCTGCATGGAAACGACGGGCGGACGCTGAGAGGTCATGCTCGTTCATGGGGACCATCCGCGAATGCTGGACCCCAGGGAGGTTCTCGGCCCGCTGAAGGCCCGGCTGCCGCGGCTGGCCACACTGCCTCCAGGGCTGGAGGGGCACGCGGAGCTGGTGACGCTGTTCATCGAAGCCAGCGTGCTCGCCCAGGGCCTGCTCGACGCGGACATGGAGGCCACGGGCGAGGACGGAGCAGGCCCCCAGCGTGAGGGCAGGCTCGCCCTGCCCCTGGCGCTCGCGAAGCGCCTGCGTGAATCGTGGGATGGCGTCACCGCACCGGGTACGGCCTCGCGCCACGCGCTGTGTGAATCGTCGGAGTGGAGCACGCTGTCAGCGCTACTCCAGTCACTGGAGCGCAGCGCCCTGCCCGCGCGGGTGACCCTGAAGGAACCCGAGGGCTACGCGCACTTCGCGCTGTACCCGGAGCTATATCTGGAGGCCGCGCGGGCCTCGCGGCTCGCGGGTTCGACGCGGGTGGTGGGCGTGCGCAGCATCGGCACCGGGCTCGCGTGCGTCGTCGCCGCGGGCCTCGGTGCACCCTCGCCGCCCATCACGGTCCGCCCCGAGGGTCCTCCTTTTGAACGCCAGTTGCATCCCGGCCCCCAGCTCACACGCGAGTTGGACGCCGCGGCCCACTCGGACGCGGTGGCCATCGTGGATGAGGGGCCTGGACTGTCGGGCAGCACCTTCGGCGCGGTGGCCGACTTCCTGGAGGCCCGGGGCATGCGCCGCGAGCGGCTCCACTTCTTCCCCAGCCACGCGGGCGCTCCAGGTCCCATGGCCAGCGAGCATCACCGTGCACGCTGGGCACACGCCCACCGTCACCCCCCGGACTTCGACACCTGCGCCACGCGACTCATGTCCTGGGTGGAAGACCTCACCGGACCCGCCATCGCGCCGATGGAGGACATCAGCGCGGGCACCTGGCGCCGGCACCTCTTTCCGGATCCGCGAGACTGGCCCGCGGTCCACGTCCAGCAGGAGCGCCGCAAGTACCTGCTGACCACGGAGCGAGGAATCTTCCTGCTTCGCTTCGCGGGCCTCGGCGTCCCAGCGGAGCATCGGGTCCACCGAGCACGGCAACTCGCGAGCGCCGGCTTCACACCTCCGGTCACGGGACTACGGCACGGCTTCCTCGTCCAACCCTGGCTCGCGCGGTCGCACGCGGACGACCTGGCCCCCGCCGCACCGCGAGCCTGTCCCCTGCCGCTCGCACACGCGCTGGACCGCGCCATGCTCCTGGAGCACGTGGGCCACTACCTCGGCTTCCGCGCACGGGCCTTCCCCGCGCCGGAGCCCGGACGCGGCGCCCCCCTGCACCAGTTGCTGGAGATGGCCCGGTACAACACCGCCCGCGTCCTGGACGAAGGACTCGCGCGGGTCCTCGACGGATGGATGCCCCACCTGGACGCGCTCGCACGAACCGCGTGGCCCGTGGAAACAGACCACAAGCTTCACGCATGGGAATGGCTCGTCCTCCCCGGAGGCCAGTTGCTCAAGACGGACGCCGTGGACCACCACGCCGGGCTCGATCTGGTGGGCTGTCAGGATGTGGCCTGGGACATCGTGGGCGCCGCCGTGGAGCTGGACCTGAGCGAACCCGCGCTCGCCACGCACGTCGAGCACGCCAGCGGCCACCGCGTCTCCCCCTGGCTGCTGCGCTTCTACCGGCCCTGCTACCTCGCCTTCCAATGCGGCCACCACACCCTGGCCGGGACCACATTGGAGAGGACGAATCCCAATGAAGCCACCCGTCTGAGAGCCGCCGCGGCCCGCTACGCCTCACGTCTACGGGACCATCTGAGCAGCTCGCCGCCAGCTCGTTGCCCCATCCTGCCCCCCGAAGCGCTCCACGAGGGCCTTTGAGTGGCGAAGCGCGGCGGTGAGTCATGGCGTGGTGCGTGCGAGCTCCAGGTCAGGGTCATGAGTAGAGGCGCCCGCCGAGCGCCCCTTTCCCAAACCTGTCCGACTGTCGGACAGGTTGAAGACGAGGACACGCATCGCCGAGCGCGGCGATGGACCGTGACGTCGAGCGTGCGCTGACGCCAAGAGAGTGCCCCGGGTGGAGGCACCCGCCCGGGCCCGATTGACTCAAAACCTGTCCGACTGTCCGACACGTTTTCCCGCCTGGGGCCCGAGGCCGCGCCAGCCCGATAGGGGCACAACGTCATACGTGCGCGGGCGCGAAGATAGGGCACGGGCAGAGGCGCCCGCCCGGGGCGGGTTCCCTCAAAACCTGTCCAACTGTCGGACAAGCTTCGCGGCATGAGGCCCCAGGTCGCGCTGCGTCGCGGGGACGCGACGGCATGCGTGCGCGGACACGAAGGTGGGGCACGAACAGAGGCGCCCGCCCGGGACCGGTTGCCTCAAAACCTGTCCGACAGTCGGACAGGTTTTCGCCCCATGGAGCCCGCGAACTTGTCCGACAGTCGGACAGGTTTTCGCCCAATGCGGCCCGGGGGCGCGCTGGCCCGGCAAGCGACGCGGAGGGTGGGTCCCGCGCGTCCATGTCAGACCCCTGTGGTTGGATGGCGATGCTGGGACGAGGAGGGGGAATGGGGATCGGACGGGGAGGACTCGTGGCCTATGTGGAGGCACAAATCGAGCGCGACATCGCGCTGGGACGGTTGCCCCCGAGCGGGCAATTCGGCCCCGAAGCGAAGCTGGCGCTGCGCTATGGGGTGTGCCGGGGCACCATCCGCGAGGCGCTAAGGCGGCTGGCGGCGCGGGGCCTGGTGGTGCAGCACCCAGGGAGCAGGACTCGCGCGGTGGCGCTGGATGAGTCACTGACGCTGGAGAACCTGGGCCTGGCGCTGCATGACGCGCGCAACCCGGACGCCCGGTGGCTTCTGGAGGGCTACTTCAGCCTCAAGCGGCAGGTTCTGGTGGAGCTGCTGGTCGACTGCTGCGCGAGGGCCTCGGACCTCGACCTGGACCGGCTGGGGAGTACGTGCTTCGGGCTTTGGGATGCGGCGCGCTGGGAGCCGGGGGCCAGCTGCGCGCAGGTGGAATTCGCGTTGCTGCGGCAGGCAGCCCGGGTGGCGGGCCGGCCCGGGCACGTGCTCCTCGTTCAGTCCCTGCAGCGGGCATTCCTGGAAGGCGCCGCCCAACTGTTGCCGCTCCTGGGCGGAGAGGCGCTGCGCCAGTGGGCCACCTGCGCGAGACAGGCCCTTTCCGAGCGTAACGTGCGGGCGCTTCAGCAGGAGCTGCCGGCGCTGCTGAAGGCTTGCGATGAGCTCGTGCTGAATGCCTTCGCTCCTGCTCCCCAGGCGCATTGCTCGCCCGAAGAAGACCTTGCCCAGGAGGAGCAGGAGCCGCTTGTGGCCCCGGCGTCAGCCAACGCGCAAGATGAAGCGCATGAGGCGCGTGACCTCGGAGTTCCCTTGGCGGCCACCGTGAAGGACGAGGCGCTGGAGGCATGCCCCGGTGTGGAGGCGGATGGCCTCCGCCACCTCGCGCCAGTCGCTCCTCCAGGACTCGCGTCCGGTGGGCGCGGTGCGGAGTGCGCAGGGAAGGATGCGATGGGAGCGGCCCTGGGCACCCTGTCCGACGGTCGAACAGGGTGGGACGCCTCCTCTCCAGGGAGGTGCATCCAGCCCGAGCCTCCTCGCACCCGCCCTCACGAACCCTCCCACGGGGTGAAGCCTTCAGAGGGCAACCTCCTTCAGCGGACCCGGGCTCTCCTGGGCCGGTGGGCCGCACGCCTACGCCTCTGGCGCTCCATTGCCCACGCCGCAGGACCACCGGCTTCTTGATGGGAGACAGCCTCCTGGCGGCCTAGCCGGCGTAGCGCCGCGTCATCCGCGCGCAGAAGTCCGCGTATTCCTCCACGTGGTTCGGCGGGCTGGTGTGGTGCGCGGCCATGCCGCACGACTCGGGCGTGAAGCAGTAGGTGAGCGTCACGTCGAAGTCCTCCAGCGCGCGCATCTGCCGGTCGAACCACTCTTCCGCTCCGGGCCTCAGGCTGTCCGCCCAGCTCAAGCCCGTGCGCAGGTGGCGCACGCCCAGCTTCTTCAGCCACGCCACCGCCTCGTCTAGACGCGGGTCCTGGAAGTGGAACCACTGGCAGATGCCCAGCTGCGGCGTGTAGTCCGCGAAGTGGCGCAGCGCGCGCTTTGGCGTTCCGTCCTCGCGCAGCAGCCCCATGTGGAAGTGCCGGTAGTAGGAAGACCCTTCCGCCTCGCGGTGGCGCGTCGTGGCGGGCCACGCTTTGGGCAGATCATAGAGGCTGTACCAGTGGAGCCGCTCCACCCGGCCCAGCAGCAGCTCCGCGGTGCGCCGGAGGCCGAACTCCTGCACCTCCTCCGCGCCGAAGGAGGACACCCCCACCTCCGTCACCCAGACCGGATGGCGGGACACCGCGCGCACCTCCGCGATGCGCAGGGGCCACTCGTCGATGGGCCAGTGGTTCCAATCCAGGGGGAAGCCATGCACCGCCACCACGTCCACCTCGTCCAGGGCGCCCTGCCGGTCCAGGCGCTCCAGGAAGCCGGGGTCGATGGGCGACATGCCCCCCAGCACCCGAGGCAGCGTCGGGTGCTCCGCGCGGACCGCCGCCCCCGCCAGCCGCACCATCCGCGAATAGATGAGCCAGTCCTTGTCGAGCTCCAGGTCCCAGTGGGACTTGTTGTTCGGCTCGTTCCAGAGCTTCACCGCTTCAATCATCGCGCGCCCCCTCCCCTCCAGGGTGTGCAGCGTCCGGGGCCTTTCAAGGCAACCACCCCCGGGGGGCTTCCCCGCGCCGCCTGCC
>NZ_RAVY01000243.1:0-13284 GCF_003611625.1 Corallococcus sp. CA054B | reverse complement strand
CTCGGAGCCAGAGGACCCGAGCAAGCCGCGCGTGCCGGTGGTGCTCTTCGGCGGCGCCGCGCAGGGCGTGAAGCCGTCCGTGGCGCTCACGCCCAAGCCGGACTTCTCCGAGGAGGACCTGGCGGTGCTGGACGACATCGACCGCATCTCGCGCGGCGAGGAGGCCAGCCTGGACACGGAGAAGGTGAAGCCCGCGCGCATGGTCGCGAGCCTCATCCGCCTGCTCATCCGCAAGGGGCTCATCCAGGAGGCGGAGTTCCTGGAGGAGCTGGCCCAGAAGTGACCGGCGTCGCGCCGGCCCCGCTCCTGGACGTGCGGGGGCTCGTCACCCAGCTGTCGCTCCCGCGCGGCACGGTGCGCGCGGTGGACGGCGTGTCCTTCTGCGTTCCTCCTGGCGGCACGCTGGGGGTGGTGGGGGAGAGCGGCTGCGGCAAGAGCCTGACGGCGCTGTCGGTGATGCGGCTCGTTCCTCAGCCTCCAGGCCGCGTAGTGGGCGGCGAGGTGCGCTTCCGGGGCAATGACTTGCTGGCGCTGCCGGAGAAGGAGATGCGGCGCGTGCGCGGCCGGCACGTGGCCATGGTCTTCCAGGAGCCCATGACGTCGCTCAACCCGGTGTTCACCGTGGGCGAGCAGATTGGCGAAGGCGTCCGGCTGCACCTGGGCGCCACCCGGGCGCAGGCGCGTGAGCGCGCGGTGGAGATGCTCCGGCAGGTGGGCATCCCGGCGCCTGGCGAGCGCGTGGACGCGTACCCGCACCAGCTCTCCGGCGGCATGCGCCAGCGGGTGATGATCGCCATGGCGCTCGCGTGCGACCCGGCGCTGCTCATCGCGGACGAGCCCACCACGGCGCTGGACGTCACCATCCAGGCGCAGATTCTGGAGCTGCTCAAGCGCCTGCAGGCCGAGCGGAACATGGCGGTGATGCTCATCACCCACGACCTGGGCGTGGTGGCGGGCAGCTGCGACGCGGTGGTGGTGATGTACGCGGGCCGCATCGTGGAGCAGGCGCCGGTGCGCGAGCTGTTCGCGCGGCCCGCGCACCCGTACACGGCGGGCCTGTTGCGCTCCATCCCGTCGCTGCACGACGCGGGCGCGGCGGCGGAGGGCGGACGCCAGCGTTTGAAGGCCATTCCCGGCATGGTGCCGTCGCTCACCGCGCTGCCGTCCGGGTGCGCGTTCCGCGACCGCTGCGACCGCGCCTCGGAGCTGTGCGCCCGCGTCACGCCCGTGCTGGAGCCGAAGCGCGGAGGCCAGTCCGCCGCCTGCCATCATCCGGTGCCCGCGCCATGAGCGAACCGCTGGTCCAGGTGCGCGACCTGAAGGTGCACTTTCCGGTGAAGGGCGGCCTGCTGGGCCGCACGCGCGGCACGGTGCGCGCGGTGGACGGCGTGTCCTTCGACGTGGCCCGCGGCGAGACGCTGGGCCTGGTGGGGGAGAGCGGCTGCGGCAAGAGCACGCTGGGGCGCGCGGTGCTGCGCCTCATCGACCCGACCTCCGGCTCCATCCGCGTGGCCGGGCGCGAGCTGACCGGCCTGTCGCAGCGCGAGTTGCGGCCGCTGCGCCGCCAGATGCAGCTCGTCTTCCAGGACCCCTACGCGTCGCTCAACCCGCGCATGACGGTGGGGGACATCCTCGCGGAGCCCTTCGCCATCCACGGCCTCGCGAAGGGGAAGGCGCGCGAGGGCGAGGTGCTGGCGCTGCTCGACGCCATGGGGCTGCCCCGCGAGGCGCGCCAGCGCTACCCGCACGAGTTCTCCGGCGGCCAGCGTCAACGCATCGGTATTGCACGTGCCATCGCGTTGCGTCCGGACCTGGTGGTGGCGGACGAGCCCATCAGCGCGCTGGACGTCTCCATCCAGGCGCAGATCGTCAACCTGCTGGTGGACCTGCAGCGCGAGCGCGGGCTCACCTACGTCTTCATCGCGCACGACCTGAAGATTGTTGAGTACGTGTCCACGCGGGTGGCGGTGATGTACCTGGGCCGCATCGTGGAGGTGGCGCCGTCCCGGTCGTTGTACGCAGGGCCTCGCCATCCGTACACGCAGGCGCTGCTGTCCGCGGTGCCCGTGCCGGATCCGGAGCGTCCCTGCGCGCGGCTCGTGCTGCCGGGAGAGCCGCCTTCGCCCCTGTCGCCGCCGACCGGCTGCGCGTTCCATCCGCGCTGCCCGCATGCGATGGAGCGCTGCCGCCGCGAGTCACCCCCCCTGTATCCCCTGGGCGGAGGCCACGCCGCGGCGTGCTTCCTGGCCGAAGGGGATTCGCGCAACGTGCAGGACGGGCCCGCTGTTTCCGCGTCCGGAGGAGGTGCCGGTGTTCTGGCTCAGCCATCATCACCCGGATGAGTACAACCGCACATACGTGCTCGCGGGCGTGCGCGTGTGCGCGCGGTGCCTGGGCACGTATCCGGTGCTCGCCGCCGTGTTCCTCGGACTGTTCGCGCTGAAGGCGCCGCTGCGGTGGGAGTGGGACGTGCCGGTGGTGCTGGCCCTCACGCTGCCCGCGCTCGTGGACTGGGCGGTGGGACGCTTCCGGCCCGCTTCGGGTTCCAACGCGGTGCGCACGCTGACGGGCATCCTGTTGGGAGTGGGGCTCGGCCGCTCGCTGTACGTGCACGTGCAGCGCCCGTTACCGGCGGTGCTGCTGGCGCAGGCACTTCTGGTGACAGGGGTGGCGGTCCCTGTCATTCTCGCCACTTACCGGCGGCCACGGCCGGAATAGACCTTTCGCGCACGGCTGTCCGTTACAGGCCGTGGGCGGTGAAGGGGATGGCACCCGTGGCTTCATGGGCACTGGGGGAAGTTTGGCACCCGAAACCTCAGACGAGCAGCTGATGCTCGCCTTCCAGGCGGGAAACGCGCGTGCGTTCGAAGCGTTGGTGCGCAAGCACCGCGCGCCGGTGTTCAACTTCATCCTGCGCTTCGTAGGCCATAGGGCGCGGGCGGAGGACGTGCTGCAGGAGACCTGGCTCAAGGTGGTCCGCAGCGCCCGGGAATACGAGCCCAAGGCCCGGTTCACGACCTGGCTGTACACCATCGCGAGGAACCTCTGCGTGGACAGCACGCGCAAAGAGAGCTACCGCCAGGCGACGTCCCTGGAAGCCCCCGCGGCGGGGGCCGACGGCGACGAGGGGCGTCCGCTGGGCGAGGGGCTGCCGGATGCCGGGGCCAGCCCGGAGCGCGGCGCGCACAACGCCCGCCTTCGGCCCCTCCTGGAGCGGGCCCTGTCGGCCCTGCCGGAGGAGCAGCGCGAGGTGTTCGTGCTGCGCGAGTACAGCGGCATCCCGTTCAAGGAGATCGCCGAGGTGACGGGCGTGTCCGAGAACACGGTGAAGAGCCGCATGCGCTACGCGTTGGAGGGCCTGCGCCGCCGCCTGGGTGAGCTGGGCGTGGACGGCGACCTGTCGGAGGATGGAAGGACGGTGGCGGGATGAATGCCCAGAATGCCCACGCGCACGAGGACCGGCTCCTCGACTTCGCCTACGGCGAGCTGCCCGCGTCGGAGGCCCAGGTACTGGAGCAGCATGTCCAGGGGTGCGCGCGCTGCACGAAGGCGCTGGCGGACATCCGCGGCGTGCGCACCACCATGGCGCAGCTGTCGTCGGAGCCCGCGCCGGACGCGGGCCTGGAGTCGCTGCTCGCGTACGCGCAGCAGTCCGCGCGCCGAGCCTCCGCGGGCCCCGAGCCGAAGCCCTCGCGCTGGCGCCGCTTCCTGCTGCCCGCGGTGGGCCTGGCCACGGTGAGCACCTTCGGCCTGCTGACGTTGACGGTGAGCGAGAACCTCGACCTGTCGCCGAACCTGTCGCAGAAGGCCGCGCCTGCTCCGACGATGGCGGCGGCGAAGCAGGAATCGCCAACGCAGGACAAGCGCGCCCCGAGCGCCCTGGCCCCCGCGCCTTCGAGCGCGACCCTCGAAGTGGACGTGCCCGAAGGGGCCTCGGACGCACTGGCCTCCGCGCCGCGAGAGAGGGAGTTCAGCAAGAACCAGGTGGAGGCCAAGCCACAGCGCAAGGGCGCCGCCGCGGCCCGTCCGTCGGACTGGATGAACGCGGGCAGCGGTGGCGCGCTGCTGGAGCGCCGCGCGGAAGCAGAAGCTCCCAGGAAGAAGCTGTCCAAGGCCGTCCGGGACGAGGAGGAAGCCTTCGACGCGCTCGATCAGCCGGCGGCCGGCGCTCTCGCGATGGAGGCGCTTCCGAAGGAAGTGCAGGCCGACGACGGCTACCTCGCGAAGGATGAGCCCGCGCCGCGGCGTTCCCCGGGCAAGCTCAGTGACAAGGCGAAGGGCGACTCCCTGCGGCTGGGCGAGTCGGCCTATGGCCGTGGGCTCGGCTCGGATGACGAGCAGGGCGTGGCCGCGGGCGCGCCTCCGCCACCTCCCGCCTTGGCCTCCGCGCCGGTGGTCCAGGCCGCGCCCATGGCCCCCGCCGCCGTGGGCTCCATCGGTGGTGCGCGGCCCCCGGAGCCTTCGACCGCCAGGCCCAAGCAGGAGTCCGCCCGCGCCGAGGCCGCGAAGCCTTCTCCCCTGGAGAAGTCCGCGTCCAAGGAGTCGATGACGGCGCGCGACCTGTCCGCCCAGGCCCAGGCCGCCGCGAACCAGGGTGACCGCGCCCGGGAGGCGCAGCTGCTGCGCGCCGCGCTCGCGGCCGGAGCCAGCGGCAGCGAGCGGCTGGCCCTGCTCTCACGGCTCTGCGAGTCGGAGTCCGTCCAGGGCCGGACCCAGGAGGCCACCGCCGTCTGCGGGCAGATCATCTCCGAGGCCCCCGGCTCCAGCGCGGCGCAGCTGGCCCAGCGCCGCCTGCGTCAGGCCTCGCCCCCCACGGCTCCGGCGTCCGCTCCGTCCAGGGCCGCCCCCTCCAAGCCCGCGCAGTAGGGGAGGGCGGCAGTCCACATGACCGATGCGTCCGGGGCCCGGGTCCTGGATAATGGGGCCATGACGTCGGACGTGCACGCTCCCCCCGTGAACAGCTCCCGGAAGTCACCGCCGCGCTCCCCGCGCCGGGCCCGTCGTGGCCAGGCCATGGTGGAGTACTCGATGATCAACTGGGTGTTGATCGTCGGGCTCGTCATTGGCGCCACGGTGCGGATCCGCTGGACGGACGACCGGCAGACCAACGTCATCGACCTGTTCCTCGAGGCGTACCAGATCTATTACGACTCGTTCTATTTCGTGCTGAACCTGCCGTTCCCCTGAGGGACGGAAGGCTGCGGATCAGCACGCTGCGTCGAGCCGTCCTCCCCCCTGGGCGGGCAGGCTCCGTGAGCACCGGAGGTCCCGGGATTCCGCTTTGTCGCGAGAGGTGGTTTTGACACCTGCTCTGGGGCATGGCTAACATCTTGCCCGTTCGCGCCCTGGCATTGCCCCCTCGTCCAAAGCAGTCCTGCCGCCACGACGGCGCCCCACCGTTCTGGAGGACTTTGAACCATGTTGAAGGGTAAGACCCCGCTCGTCGTCGCACTGGTGCTCGGTTTGCTCGCGGGCATCGTGGCCTACTCGGCCATCAAGAAGAAGGAATCCGATGTGCGCCGCGGGTGGAACCTGGTGCCCGTGGTGGTGGCGGGCCAGGACATGCCCGAGGGGTCGGTCATCACGTACGAGATGATCTCCCAGCGCTCCGTGCCGGAGCAGTTCGTCACCTCGTCGGTGGTGAAGCCGGACTCCGCCAACTACATCGTGAACCAGAAGGTGCTGGTGGCGCTGCAGGCCGGCGACCCCATCCTCTGGAGCCAGTTCGAGACGACGAAGGCCGCCGAGCGCCTGTCCACGAAGGTGCAGAAGAAGGCGCGCGCCGTCACCATCGAGGCGAAGCAGACCACGGCGGTGGGCGGGTGGATCCGCCCCAACGATCACGTGGACATCATCGGCACGTTCCGCGATCCGCAGACGGACGAGAGCGTCGCGGTGACGCTGCTGCAGAACATCATCGTGGTCGCCACGGGCAAGATCACCGGCACCACGAACATCAACCTCATCCCGGAGAACCAGCGCGAGTACTCCAACGTCTCGCTGATGGTGCTGCCGGAAGAGGCGGAGATCCTGGTGCTGGCGGCGGAGCTGGGGCAGCTGACCCTGTCGCTGCGCAACGAGGACGACGTGGACCTCATCGAAGAGCGCGGCCGCGCGACCATCAGCACGCTGCTCTCCGGTGAGCGCACCCGCGTGCTCGAGCAGAAGCGCCGGGAGATCATCCAGATCATCAAGGGCAGTGGCAGCGGCGAGAAGGCCTCGGCCGGAGCTCCGTAGTCCCGCGCGCGGGGCCGCTTCGCTTCAAGGCTGAAGCGGCCCTGCCGACCCCTCCCTCATCCCCCGGGGATTCGCGCCCATGCTCGCAGGTATCGTCCTCCTTCTTGTCACCGGCTCGGTGTTCTTCTTCAGCCTGGTGATCTTCAGCGTCCTGTCGAAGGCGTATGAGCAGTACCAGGAGCGGTACGTCGCCAAGTCGATGAACGACTTGAGCGACATGTTCCTCTTCATCGACGCGCGGCAGATGTTGATCCTCAACATCGCCTGCATGTGCCTCCTGGGCATCCTCAGCTACATCATCTTCAACCCCATCCTGGCGGTGCTCGCGACCATCTTCGGCTTCTTCCTGCCGATGCTGCTCGTGAAGCACTACCGCAAGCGCCGCATCAAGAAGTTCAACGTGCAGCTGGTGGACGCGCTGCAGGCCATGGCCAACGCGTTCAAGGCGGGCCTCACGTTCCCGCAGGCCATCGAGCACGTGGCGCGCGAAGCGCTGCCGCCCCTGTCGCAGGAGTTCGGCCTCTTCGTGAAGGAAGTGAAGCTGGGCGTGCCGCTGGAAGAGGCGCTCGTCAACATGGGCAAGCGCGTGGGCAGCGACGACCTGGAGCTGGTGGTGGTGTCCACCAACATCGCGCGCCAGCTGGGCGGCAACATGGCGGAGATGTTCGAGACCATCTCCACGGTGATCCGCGAGCGCTTCCGCCTGGAAGGCAAGATCGACGCGCTGACCTCCCAGGGCAAGCTGCAAGGGTGGATCGTCGCGGCCATGCCCGCGGTGCTGGGCCTGGTGCTCAACTACATGCGTCCGGACCTGATGGAGCCGATGATGAACCACATCTTCGGCTACATCCTGGTGACCATCATCGCCATCATGGAGATCATGGGCATCCTCATCATCCGGCGCATCGTCAACATCGACATCTGAAACGAGGCGCACCGTGCAGGAAGTCCTGACATTTCTGCTGATGGGCGGCTCGGCACTGCTGACCGCGGGCGCGGTGGCGTTCCTGGGCATCGGCCTGTACACCAACCTCCTGGAGCGCTTCCTCACGGAAGTCCGCGACGAGTCCGCGGGCGGCGTGAAGGGCGCGGGCTCCGTCGCCATCCGCAAGCTGGGCGCGATGAACCGGCGCTTCATGTGGCCGGGCTACGAGTCCAAGACGCGCCGCAAGCTGATCAAGGCGGGCGAGCCGTCCCAGTACAAGCCCGAGGACATCATGGCGCTGCAGGAAGTGAGCGCCTTCCTGGGCCTGCTGGTGGGCCTGTTCGTCGCCAACGGCATCGGGGCGAACCTGGCCTGGTCGCTGGTGGTGATGCTGCTCGGCCTGTTCTATCCGCTCATCTGGTTGAACGACCAGGTGAAGCGCCGTCACCTGGCCATCAGCCGCGCGCTTCCGTACAACCTGGACCTGCTGACGCTGTCGGTGGAAGCGGGCATGGACTTCACGGGCGCGCTGGCGAAGGTGGTGGAGAAGGGCCGCCAGGGGCCTCTGCGTGAAGAGCTGCAGCTGGTGCTCAAGCAGCTCAAGATGGGCAAGACGCGTGAAGAGGGACTCAAGAGCATGATCGTGCGCGTGGACCTGCCGCCGCTGACGACGTTCGTCACGGCGCTGATCCAGGCGGACAAGATGGGTACGAGCCTGGGCAAGGTGCTGCGCATCCAGTCCACGCAGATGCGCATCGACCGCACGCAGCGCGCGGAGAAGCTGGCGGGCGAGGCGCCGGTGAAGATGCTCTTCCCGCTCATCGCCTGCATCTTCCCGACGGTGTTCATGGTGCTCTTCGGGCCCATCGTGTTCCAGTTCATGTTCGGCAACGTCGGGGGCTAGTCCTCTGCCCATCCTGCTCACCATCACCCAGGGGCTCCAGGTCGGACGGGAGCTCGCCTTCGAGCAGGCCGAAGTGAAGATCGGCCGGACCTCGGAGAACGACCTGGTGCTGCATGACCACGGTGTCTCCCGGCGTCATGCCCGCATCACGGCGAGGGATGGGCGCTACTTCGCGGAGGACGTCGGCAGCGCGAACGGCACGCAGTTGAACGGCCAGCTGCTGAGCGGCGAGAAGCAGCTGCGCGACGGCGACCGCATCACCGTGGGGCCGGTGGAGTTCACCTTCGTGTGGATGCCGCCGGAGGATGACGACGACGTCACCCGGCCCATCCGGCGGGCGCTCGCGCCGCCCAACGCGAAGGTGTCGCCGCAGGGCGTGGAGCAGGCGTCGCTCGCGGAGATCGAAGCGGCTCCCACGAGCTTCCAGCAGTCGATGCCGGCCATGGCCCGGCCGGCGTCTGCGCCGCGCCCGGGAATGGCCGTGCCCGCCGCGAAGGGTGGGGCGACCCCGGCGATGCCGATGCCGGCCGCCACGCCGAAGCGCCCCTCCGCTCCGGATCTGCCGGCGGTCAGTGCTCCAGCGCCGGTCGCGGCGGCTCCGGCCAGGACTCCGCAGGGGCCTGTGCTCGGCGCTTCCGCGCCCGGTACGGCGGCTCCGCCCAAGCCTCCCGCCGGGCCTCCTGTGCTGGGCGCTCCCTCGCCAGCAGCTGCTCCGGTCCGGGCTCCGGTGCAGGGCGCCTCCGCGCCGGGTGCGGCGACTTCGCCCAGGCCTCCTGCAGGGCCTCCTGGGCTGGGTGCTTCCGCGCCGGGTGCGGCGACTCCGCCCAAGACTCCCTCGGGTCCGCCTGCGCTGGGTGCCTCCGCGTCGGCTGCTTCGGGCAAGGTCCCCGCCGCGCCTCCGGTGTTGGGGGCTTCGGCGTCGGGAGCGCCGGCCAGAACTCCCGCGGGGCCCCCTGTGTTGGGGCCCTCCGTTCCGGGCGCGGGTGCTCCGGCCAAGGCTCCTGGTGGCCCCCCGGCGCTGAGCGCCTCGACGGCGAACAAGGCCTCGGGAGCTTCCGCCTCCGTCCGGGCCTCCGGGCCGGGACTGGCGGCCGTCGGTGCCTCGGGACCGGGCCGGTCGTCCGCTCCGGGAACTGCCTCGGAGCCCGCGCACATCACCGCGCTCGAGCTTCCCGCGGCCGGAACCCCTGCTTCGACGGGGGCTGCCCACGTGGCGCCTCCTGCTCCGGAGAAGGTCGCGGCTCCAGTTCCCGCGAAGCAGAACGCCGTCCCGAACCTGCCCGGTGTCGGTGCGCCCGCGCTGAATCGTCCCTCGCTGGGGCTTGGCGCCGCGCGCGCGTCCGCTGCTCCGGGGGCCCGGGGGGGCGCGGCTTCCTCGCCGGGCCTGCCGTTGATGACGCCGCCGGGGCTCATGGCTCCGCCGCCTCCAGCACGGCCTTCCGTCGTACCGCCCCCCGTGGACCTGGCCCCCGTGGTGCCGGACGAACCCGAGGAGCGCACGCTGATGGCGATCTCCACGGTGGACTCGCCCGTGCCCGCCGCCGCGCCGCCGCCCGTGCTGCCCCTGCCGGAGCTGGACGAGCCTGAAGAGCGCACGCTGATGGCGATCTCCACGGTGGACTCGCCCGTGTCCGCCGCGCCGCCGCCCGTGCTGCCCCTCTTGGAGCTGGACGAGCCCGAAGAGCGCACGCTGATGGCGATCTCCACGGTGGACTCGCCCGTGCCCGCCGCGCCGCCGCCCGTGCTGCCACCTCCGGAGCTGGACGAGCCCGAGGAGCGCACGCTGATGGCGATTCCGGCGACCCCGGAAGCGCCGCCCTTGGAAAAGGCGCTGCCTCCTCAGGACGCCTCGCCCGCGTTGCTTCCGCCGGTGATGGAGGAGCCCGAGGAGCGGACCGTCCTCGACCTCCGGCCCATCACCCCGGTTCGCCCGCTCGTGGCCCCGCCGGTGCGCGTCGTGAGCGCTCCCTCCGCGATCAGCTCCAGCGAGCCCTCGACCTTCGTCGGCCAGGACGATGACCTCTCCTCGGCCCCCGAGGAGACCCGGGCCTCCGGGACCTTCACGGGCCAGGTCGCGCCCGGCACCGCCGCACCGGCCGTGGCGCCTCCGCCGGCCTGGAGCCCTCCGGTCCCGCCGCCTTCGCCGGAGCCGGTGACGTTCGTCGGCAGGGAGCGGGCCGCACCTGCCCCGACCCTGGAACCCGGCCCGCTGCCGGGCGAGCCCCCTCTGCCGGCCCACGCGCCCGCTCCGAACGGGGAGGGCGGCGCCCTCCAGCCCGTGCCGGCCGACCGGGAGGACTCCTTCGTCCAGCCCGTGCCCAACGGCCCGGTGACGGTCGTCGCGAAGGTCGAGCCCTCGTCCGCCGCCGACAAGGCCCGCAGGCGGCGTCAACTGGCCCGGTCGCTCCAGGGGCAGCTCGTCCTCTTCTGGCAGCGCCAGTCGCTGCCCAAGCGCATCGGCTTCGCGTCGCTGGCGGCCGTGGTCGTGCTGGGCGTGGTGACGCTGCTCGTGGCGCTCGTGTCCCCCACGGCCATCCGGCTCCCGGGCCGCGAACCCTCCAAGCTGGGCATGGAGCCGGTGACGGACTCCTTCGGCCTGGGCGAGGACGTGCGCTGGGTCCACGTCGACGACAAGCTCTTTGACTTCCGCTTCGTGTCCCCCACGCGCGCGGTGGCGGTGCTGCACTACCAGGCCAGCAACATCGCCCGGGACGAGGTCAACCTGTCCCTCAACGGCGTGTCCCTGGGCTGGGTGCCCCCGGACACTGCACAGACAGCCGAGCGTGAGCTGGAGCAGATCCTCCCGCCCAGCCTCCTGCGGCGCAACGCCAACAACCAGCTCCTCTTCGACAACGCCCTCAACCCGCCCGGCCGTGACCCGTGGCGCATCTGGAACCTGCGGCTGGAGATCATCCCGGTGCCCGAGGCGTCGCCGGAACAGCTGATCCTCTCCGCCCGGGAAGCCGCGAAGGCGGGAGCCCGCTTCTACGAACTCAAGGACGTGGGCGCGGAGAACCTGTTCAAGGCGTGGAGGGAGTACCGCGCCGCGTGGATCACCCTGGAAGCGCTGGACGAAAAGCCGGAGCTCTACGAGGACGTCCGGGAGCGGATCGCCCAGATTTCAACGGAGCTGGACCACCGCTGCAGCCAGCTGATGATGCAGTTCCAGCGGGCGGTTCAGTTCCGCAGCCGACGGGATGCGGTCGCGACCCTGGAAGACGTACGGAGACGCTTCCCTACGGCCGAGCATCGCTGCCACAATCTCGCGCAGGAAAAAGCCTATGAGCACGAGCTTTAGGGCCCGTGCCCCCCTCAGCAGGACGCGGTGACCTCCATGTCGAACGCACCTCCCCCCGCCCGCCGACGGCCTACGTCCGGTACGCCCTCCTCCGGGACGGGTTCGCGCGCGCCGGTCCGCCGGTCGACCACCGGTGCCGCCGCGGCCCGCCCCGCGAAGCTCGTCGTCATCGCCGGCCCCATGGAGGGTGAGGAGTTCGCTCTCTCCGAGCTCGAGTACACGGTCGGCCGCGCCACCGACAACCCCATCTGCATCCAGGACACGTCCGTCTCCCGCAAGCACGTGACGCTGCGCAAGGAGTCCGCCGGCTGGATGGTCAGTGACATGGGCTCCGGCAACGGAACCATCGTCAACGGCGAGCCCATCGCCGAGGAGACGCTCCTCGCCAACGGCGACGTCATCACGCTGGGCGACTCGGAGCTGCGCTACGAGGACACCGCCAACAGCACCGCCAAGGTGCAGGCCCCCTCCAGCCCCCGGCCCCGTCCGTCCACGGCGGCGGGGCGCGGTCCCACGGCCGTGCCCTCGCGTCCCGCCCGGGAGGGCCGCGCGCGCCCGCAGACGTCGCGCGCGGCCGCCGCCGCGGAGCTCACACCGGAGATGCAGCGCAAGCGCATGCGGATGAAGCTCGCGGGCGTCGCCGTGCTGGTGGTGCTCTTCGCGGGTCTGGGCGTGGCGCGCTCGCGCATGCGGCAGCAGCAGGAGGAGCAGGGCCGCATCGAAGCGGAGCAGCGCAAGTACCGCGAGCAGCTGGGCGGCCTCTTCCAGGAGGCCAAGAACCTGGTGCGCGAGGGCCAGTGGGAGCAGGCCAAGGCGAAGCTGGAGGAACTCCACACGCAGGCGCCGACCTACCCCGGCGTGGAGGACTACCTGAAGGCCGCGGAGCGGGAGATCCCCAACCAGAAGCACCTGGGCACGGCCCAGGCGGCGCTGGACAAGGGGGAGCTCGCCTCCGCGAAGGCGTCCATCGAGAAGGTGAGCAGCGACACCCAGCTCTACGAGCAGCTGAAGACGGCGCGCAAGAACCTGACGGACGCCGCCGACAAGCGCACGAAGGAGGCCAAGGGGCTGCTGGACACCCGCCAGCTGGAGAACGTGCAGAAGGCCAAGGCCATCACCGACGACGTGCTCGCGACCTTCCCGGAGCACCGCGACGGCAAGCTCGTCAATGACGACGCCGCGCGCCTCATCGCGGACCTGACGCGTCCGGACCCCGTGCGCGTGGCCGCGGCGCCCAAGCCGTGGGAGCCCGCCGTGGACCGCTTCCGCGACGCGGACATCACCGGCGCGGTGGCCATCCTCAACGCGTGCTCGGCCAAGACGCCCCAGTGCAAGCAGCTGATGGGGCAGATGACGGAGTTCGGCAACCTCTACAAGAAGCTGGAGGACCTGGACGCCAAGGGCCTCACCCGCCTGCTCGCGCTGGACAAGGACATCACCGACGGGCGCACGAGCAAGATGGCGCGCAACGCGGGCACCCGCGCGGGCAACATCTATTACAAGAGCGCCGCGGGCGCGAAGGCCGCCGGCCAGTGGTCGCGCGCCATGGAGTTCGCCCGCCGCGCGCTCCAGGCCGACCCCAGCCACACGGGCGCCGCCAACATCGTCAATGACCTCAAGGGCAAGGCGAAGGACCTGTACATGCAGGCCTACTCCATCAAGGACTCCAGCCCGGAGGACGCGCTGCCCAAGTTCCGCGACGTCGTCGCGATGACGCCGCCTGACGACGAGCTGCACGGCAAGGCCCAGGGCTGGGTCGAGAAGCTGTCGCGATGAAGAAGCGCAAGGGGATGGAGCCGCCTCCGGCCGACGAGCCGGGGCAGGGCGACCTGTTCGGCACGTCCCTGCTTCCCCCCTTGCGTCCCGCGCCGGCGAAGGCCGCCAGCGGAGGCAAGCCGCCCGCGGCCCCGCCTACCGCGC
>NZ_RAVY01000242.1:0-13307 GCF_003611625.1 Corallococcus sp. CA054B | reverse complement strand
ACTGACATTCCCCCACCCCGGGCCCCCCTTGCCCATTCCCGTCGATATGTCCGGCCTGGAGGTGCGTTTCCCTGGAAGCCCGGGGCAGGAACGGCCTCCGGGGGGCGAGCGCGGCTCGCAACGGGAAGACGGCATGGATGCAGCCGGACAGGGCTTGGGGATGACGACCCTCCAGTCGCTGCAGGACACAGGCAGGGCCGCGCGGCCGGCGGCCCCGGACGAGGAGTCCCTGTCCCGGCGCGCGCTTTCCGGGGAGCGGGCCGCGTGGGACGCGCTCATCGCGCGGCACCAGCGCCGGGTGGTGGTGTCGCTGCTCGCGCGGGGCATCCGGGTGGACCGGGCCCAGGAGCTGGCGCAGGAGACGTGGGCGCGCCTCATCCAGCAGCAGCAGCGGGGCCTGCTCCCGGAGCTGCGGCTGCCGGCGCTCGCGCTCGCCCAGGCGGCGTTCCTCGCGGCGGATGACGCCCGGCGCACGCGGCGCGAGTCGGTGGACGGCACGGTGGAGGACCTGCCGGAGCGGCAGCAGCCGGTGGACCCCGCGCAGTCCGTGGAGAAGCGCCTGGTGTCGGAGGAGCAGCTCGCCCGGGCCCGGGACGCGCTGGAGCAGGTGTCACCGGGCGCGCGCAACGTCTTCCTCCTGGCCTGTGACGGCCAGGGGCTTCCCCATGCCGAGGTCGCCTCCCGCGTCGGGCTGTCCGTCCAGCGCGTGCGACAAATTTTGTGCGAGGTCCGCAAGAAGCTGCGCACCGCGCTCGAAGAGGAACAACCATGAGCCTGCCCACGCCCCACCTCACCCGCGACCGCACGGAGCAGTACCTGCTGGGCGCGCTGCCGCCCGAAGCCTGCGCGGAGCTGGAGGCCCACACGCTCACGTGCGAGCCGTGCGCGCGGCTGCTCCAGGAGGAGGCCCTGCTGGAGGAGCAGCTGTACGAAGTCGCCGCCGCCACGCCCCGCGACCCCGTCGTGGTGCGCCCCGCGCGCTGGCGCCGTCCGGCCGCCGTCGCCGCGGCGCTGGTCGCGGTGGCGGCTTCCGTGTTCCTGATGCTGCGGCCCGGAGGGGAAGCGGTCTCCCCGGCCGTGACGCCCGTGGAGGCGCCGGTCGTCGCGGCGCAGGACCCGCAGGAGGAGGAGGAAGCGCCCCGGGACATCGTGGTCGCGTGCCCGGACCTGGCCACGCAGGAGCACTGCCTCAGGTCCGCGAGCGCGCGCGGGCTGCTCGTGTATCACCCCGGTGGACAGGGCGAGGTCCCCCGCTATGACGCGTCCAACGGGCTGAACGCGGTGGCGCTGAGCTCTCGGCCGGCCGCCCTGTGAGGACATCCTTGATGACGCTCCGAACCCGCATCCCCGGCCTGCTGCTCGCGCTCTGGACGCCCCTCGCGGCGGCCCAGACTCCACCCGTCGCGACGGCGCTCACGTCCACCGCGACGGCCGCGTCCGAGGCGACGGCGCGGAAGGAGAGCCCGACGCCCTCGGGCGCGAAGACCGCCGCGACCGCCATCCCCGATACCTCGGCGCCCAAGGCGAACCCGACGCCCCCAGCCGCGACGCCAGCGCCAGGGTCCGGCGCGGAGGTGGCATCCGTCATGACCGCCACCGCCGCGTCCACGCCGCAAGCGGGCGCGGCGGCTCCGGCCACCTCCGGCGGCATGCCCGCCGCGCCGGACGCCGCGCGCGCGAAGCTGCCGCTGGGCTGGTACGTCACGGAGAGCGCGCCCCAGCACTACGAGGCGGGCGTGGATGAATCCTCCCCGTGCGAGGGCACGCGCAGCGCCTTCCTGCGCTCGCGCACGCAGGCCACGGACAGCTTCGGCACCTTCATGCAGGCCTTCAGCGCGCAGGACTTCCGGGGCAAGCGCCTGCGCTTCTCCGCGGCCGTGCGCCACCAGGACGTGAAGGGCTGGGCGGGGCTGTGGATGCGCGTGGAGGGCGCGGATCCCAAGCATCCGCTCGCCTTCGACAACATGCAGTCGCGCGCGCTGGTGGGCACCCACGGCTGCAAGCGCTACGACGTGGTGCTGGACGTGCCCAAGGAGGCCACCACCATCATGGCGGGCCTCATCATGAGCGGCACCGGCCAGGCGTGGCTCGGCGGCGTGCGCTTCGAGACGGTGGACGCGTCCGTGAAGGTCACGGACCTGCTCACCACCCCGCCTCCCCTGCCCTCCGGTCCCCAGGGCCTGGAGGAGCTTCCCCTCTCCTCCCCGGTCTGGAGCGGTGGCGAGCGGCTGGGCCGCGTGGGCTACTACTGGTTCGACGCGCTCACAGTGCAGACGGAGAACCCGCTCAAGAAGGGCAAGGGCCAGCAGTGGCAGGGCACCGTGGGCGACGAGCTCTTCGAGCACGGCATCGAGGTGAACGGCACCTACCGCAACTACCCGCTGCGGGTGAGGGTGCACGCGGGCGGCCCCACCACCCGCATCCAGGGCACCTGGGGCACCGGCCCCGTGGACATCCGCTTGAGCCCGGACGTCCTCTACATGCGCTGGGGCGTCTTCGAGCGGAAGCTGCTGCGCGACCGGGAGGCCGCCGCGGAGCAGGGCTGCAACGTCTACCGGCAGATGGAGGGCGTGCACGAGATGGACCGCATCGACGTGTGCGGCGTCGCGCTCGCCACCCGGCCGCCGCTCACGCAGCTGGTGGTGTCCTTCCTCGCCAACAGCTTCCGGAGGGACCCGTCGCCCTTCACGCCGCCGGTGCCAGCCCCCCCGGTGCGCTCCTGGCAACCGGACAACGCCGCCGGAAGCAACCGCCCCGCCACCAAGGCCCGCTGAAGGCAGGGCGGGCGCGTGAAGGAAGGGCCCTTGCCCCTCCTTCACCGCATGACGCCTAGAACGCGAAGTCGCGCTCCAGCGTCTCCTGTCCGGCCTGCACCGTGAGGTGGGCCGCGTGCGCGCCGGTGGACAGCGCCGTGGACAGGTCGAAGGACAGCCCCTCCGGCCCCTGCGTCGGCTTGAGCGACGGGCGCCCGGGCGACAGGAACACGGCGGCCGTCACGGCGCGCGTGCCCAGGGGCTGCACCAGGAGCCGCACCCGCTGACGCTCGCGAACCAGCACCACGCGGAAGTCGCGCCGCTCCTCCAGCACCTCGCGGTGCTCCGGCAGGCGGGCCGCGCTGGGGCGCCGGGCCACATCCGCGCGGGAGTCACGCGCCGCGCGCGAGACCTGCGCGCCTTCCTCTTCCAGCTCCAGCGCCTCGTCGATGGCGGCGTCGCCCTCTTCCAGCGCCAGCACGGCCTGGGCGCACTCGCCGCAGCCGGCCGTGTGGGCCTCCACGCGCTCGCGCTCCTCGCGGCTCATCTCCCCTGAGTCCAGCCGCCACAGCTCGTCATCCGTGAGGTGGCGACGCGGGGGCGTGTCCACCACCGCCGTGTCCGCGCGGTCCGCGCGGCAGCTGGCACAGTCCTTCAGGTGCTCCGGGGTCTTCATGGGGCGGCCCGTCCAGGACGCCACCAGGTCATCGCAGCCGGCCCTCGCGGAGAACCACCAGGCGCCGGGGCGCTCCACGGGGTCCAGCAGGTCGCGCTCGGCGCGGCGCTCGGCGTTGAGCGGGATGAACCAGCGCGCCCGGGAACGCAGCGCGGAGTCCAGGTGGCCCAGCGCCCCGAGAAAGCGCTCGCGAGCAGAGGCCGCGTCCCCGTCCAGCGGACCCTTCAACATCTCCCAGGTGACGAGCGCGCGGGCGGCGGAGGCGGCCCGGTCCCGGGCGGCCAGTCCCTCCAGCGCGGACGCACGCCACAGCTCCGCTTCCTCACCCTCCTCGCCCAGCGCCACCTCCATCGACTCCTCGGCGGCCCGCAGGAGCAACGGCTGGAGCGCCTGCGGTTTCTGCCGGGCAAGCCAGGCTTCCACTTCGGGGCGGTCCAGGCCCTTCAAGGCCTCTTCCACCCCGTCGGTGCCGAGCCGGTCCGAGCGGCGCAGCACATCCCCCACCACCTCCAACAGCTCACCCACCGCGAGGGGGCCCGCGCCCAGGCGCGCGTACCGGGCCTGGTAACGGGACAGCGCGTCGCCCTTCATCGCGACATCCCGGGCGAGGCGGAGGACAGCTGGCCGCCGCGAGACGTCACGACGGCTCCTCCGGCAGTCCGTCCCGCTGCAACTCCAGCAGGTACAGCCGCAGGTACGCCTGGGCGCGGCTGACGCGCTTGTACGAGTTCACCACGCTGATGTTCAAACGACGTGCGCATTCCTCGTGATCCTCCACGTCCTCGTGGTGATAGAGCTCCCATGCGGAAGCCTCCTTTGGATGCTCCTGCTGGAGCCTGGCGTAGGCGGCCCAATACATTTCCTGCGCCTCGGCGCGCTCCTCGCGACGCCGTGCGCCCTCCACCGCCCGGGCCACCTCGGACGGGGTCTCTTCCATGACGTCGTCGGGCGACGCCGGCGCGGGCGCAAGCTCCTCCCGGTGCCGCCGGTAGAAGTCGATGGCGACGTGCTTGACGATGCGCAGGAAGAACGTCTTGGGAGACGCGCTCCTGCCCGGCATCTGCTCGGACACGCCCCGGAACTGATCCAGGCCCCGGTCGAGGAACTTCCCCACCGCGTCCTGGAAGAGCTCGTCGGCGTCCGCCGGCGAACCGCGTCCGTAGCTGCCCTGGATCCGGCCAATGACGTAACGGGCCGGGCGCGCCCACCGCGCGCACAAGGCCCCCAACGGAGTCCCGACGGCCTCGCCTGTGGCTCGGCGCCGCGTCACCTCCGCGAACAATTCCTCATCCGTGAGCTGCTCGTACACCGGGAGACCCTGGAGGCTGTCCCGGGAGGTCCTCGTCCCGAGAGGTTGGGTTACGGGGATGTGGCGCGGCAAATTAACACGTTGCATCCGCGAACAGCCTCCGACTGGTTACCAGAACCCCCGACTCCGGCCCCCCGCGTTTCCTGACACGCTTTTTCCAGGGGCCTGCGGATGACGCGGCGGGTCGCTTCCATAAAGGCCCGATCCAGCCCCCAAGGTCCCGGAAAAAGGCCCGGAAATGGCGCCGTCAGGATTCCGGCCGACCTGGAGTCCAGGGGCGCATCGCTTTCGAGCGCCCGGCCGAAGAGGCCCTACACGCCGTGGTTCGACTCCACCCCTCCGCTCGCAAGGCGGGGGGCCCGCCGGCGGTCCGGCACTGAACTCTGGATTCAGCCTTCCGGCTTCTTCACTCGGGCGCTCACTTTTTCCCTCCCAACTCCAGGCGGCCCTTCCGGGCATGCCTTTGTCCCGAAAGGGGGACGACCGCCATGACTGCTCGCACCCAGACGACCCTTCCGGAGACGCAGCGCGGGCCGGCCGAGCGACTGCTCGACGTCGTGCTCGGTGGCTCCGCCCACCTGTGGCACCACCGCCCCGGCCTGGACGTGAACGGCACCTGGGTGGCCGTCGCCAGCGAGGAAGGGAAGGCTGTCACGCGCGGTCGCAAGGTGGCGCCGGGCCTGTTCGTGCCCGCCGCGGTGAAGCTGTACGGCCAGCTGCTGGAGCTCTACCGCCTCAACCCGACGCTGATGGCGCACTTCGCGTCGTACGCGCTGACGCAGACGGACTGGCGCGACCTGAAGGTGGCCACCTGCGCGCTGATGCTGGTGCAGGAGCACGCGGGCCAGCCCGTGCGCGACGGCCAGGGCACCATCGCCTTCCACGACGACGACTACCGCTCCATCGGCGAGGCCATGGTGCTGCACTACGTGCGCCGCTCCACGCGGATGCTCACGCCCAAGGCCGTGCTGCGCGTGGCGGAGCTTTTGGAGACGCCGGAGATCGCGCGCCTCAACCGCGCCGCGGGCTTTGGAGACCCGGCGTCGCGCAAGCCGCCCCTGGGCCGCTGGAAGCGCGTGGCCCAGAAGTGGCTGGCCGCGCGTGAGGCCAACCTGCCCATGCTCCAGGGCCTGGTGAAGGCGGGCTACAAGGAGACGCTGAAGAAGCTGGCGCGCAAGGCGGGCTACAAGCCCCAGTCGCAGGGCTTCTTCGAGGTGCTCGGCTGGAAGCAGAAGCAGGCGGACGGCGGCCACCGGCAGGTGGGGCTGCAGGGGCTCACGCTGGTGAAGCGCGAGCGCTTCGACGGCCTCTCCGAGGCGGAGATCTGCGAGTGGATTGAGCTGGAGCGGCTCTCCTACAAGGAGGTCGTGGGCCGGCTGCCGAAGGACGTGGGCCTCACGCCCGCCATCCTGGCCACGCTGCTGCCGTCGTTGTCGGACCGCGACCTGCGGCTGATGACGCCCACGCTGGAGGACCTGGGCCTGTTGCAGGAGCCGTCCGTGAAGGCGCGCTGGGAGCGGGCGGTGGCGAACGCCACGGATCAGCGCTCGCTGAACATCGCGAAGAACGTCCGGAGCGAGCACGTGCGCCGCAAGCTGGAGGAGGCGAGCGACAACGCGGTGAAGAAGGCGGTGGCGGAGGCGACGGCGGAGACGGACGTGCGGGTGATGTTCCTCATCGACAAGTCGGGGTCCATGGAGGGCGCCATCGAGCAGTCCAAGGAGGCGCTGTCGCGCATCCTCGCGGGCTTCCCGATGGACAAGCTGCACGTGGCGGCGTTCGACACCATGGGCACGGTGCTGCAGCCCAAGGCGGCCAACCGCACGGCGGTGCAGCACATGCTGTCCGGGCTGAAGGCGTCCGGCGGCACGGTGCACGCGGCCGGTGTCCACGCGCTGCACCGCTCCGGGGTGCGCATCCCGGCGGAGGCGAAGCTGGTGGTGATGGTGGTGGGTGACGAGGCGGGCGAGGCAGGCGACCAGTTCGCCAAGGCCTTCCACGCGTGTGGCTACAGCGTGGCGGCCATGGCACTGCTGGTGAGCGTGTCGGGGATGGGGGCGCGCGGCAACACGGTGCGCTCGGGGGCGAAGCAGCTGGGCGTGCCCTTCAGTGAGGTGAGCGTGGGGCAGTTCGCGGACCCCTACCAGGTGCCGCGCGTGCTCCAGGCGCTGATGGACGCTCCGCGCACGGTGGGGGCCAGCCAGTCTGGGTGGGTGGACCGGGTGATGAGCACGCCGCTCTTGAAGGTGGCGTGAAGAAGGAGGCAGGGGCGTGGACTACCGGAAGCTGCTCGGGAAGGTGGAGTCGGCGGTGCTGCCGTATTTCGGCGGCGGGACCGTGGACACGCCTTCACGCCGCCTGCGCGTCACCCAGCCCGTCGCCCCGGGCTGGTGGCGTTTCGAGGTGAAGGGCCGCGAGGCCACCGCGCGAGAGATGGCGTCTCCCGAAGGGATGGAGGCGCTGCCGCGCGTGCGGGGCCATGTCTGGGGGACGCGGCTGGTGCGCGAGGGCGCGGTGGCGGAGCCACTGGCGTTGATGCCGGAGGAGGAGCCGCCGCGCCTGTCGCCGCTGACGGCGCGACGCTGGCATGACGGCACGCTGCTCTTCGAGGGCGTGGCGTTCGAGGGCGAGGCGGAGGAGACGGCCCGCCGAGCACTGGAGGAGGACCGTGCGCTGGGGGACGCGCGAGGCGTGAGTGCCTCGCTGCGCGCGGCGTTTGGCTTCGCGGTGCTGGAGTCTGTGTCGCGAGGCACGGGCATCCCGTTCGCGCCCGTGGAGGCCCGTGCGCGGGTGCTCGACGTGGCGCGCGAGGGACGCGCGGAGGCGGAGCGTTGCCTGCGCCGGTTGGCGGAGGAGCGTGCGCGCTTCATCCGGATGCAGGCCGAGCAGCAGGCACGTCTCGAAGCGGCGGCCCGTGCGCGGATGCAAGAGACAGGCACGCCGGAGGTCTGGCGGGACGCGGAGGGACGCGAGCTCGGGCGGGCGTTGTCAGGGCGTGAGCGCGAACGCTGGGAGCCCCTTCACGGCGAGGGAGCCCGTACGCGGATGCGCCAGGAGCCCGGCACGGGTCGGGCCGCGAACGGCCGCGGGGTGACGCCGCCGGCTTACGAGCGTGAGACGTGGGAAGCACGCTGGGATGCCTCCGCGCGCGCTTCAGGCCAGACGCCAGGCGCGCGGGATGGACGAAATCCCACGCGCCCGGAGCGCTGGCGCGCGGAGCCGGAGGTCGGCGCGCGGGTGGAGCGCGCGCTGGACAAGGCCGGCGCGCGGCTGCTGGACCACCGCCGGCTGGGGGATGGCCTGCTCGAGGTCGTCTACACGTTCATGGGCGAGCGCTTCGTCACGGTGGTGGAGGCCGCGACGCTGCGCGTGCGCGACGCGGGCGTGTGCCTGGCGGGCGCGGACAACCGCGTCACGCTGGAGAGCCTGCCGTCGGTGCTCAAGGAAGCCATCGGCACGGACGCGCTGGTCATCACCCGGCACCTCTGAAACCCGCGTGTCCGACCGGGCCCGTCCGCCACGTCGGTACGGGCCATTCGGGAGGACGAACTTCAATGTCGACGACGCGCGAGGTGTGCCTGCTCATCGGGCCGGAGGATCAGGTGTTGTGGGGTGATTCCTTCGACGACCCCATGGCGCTGCCGGACTCCCGCCCCCGGTGGGAAGCCATCTGGAGCCTGAGGGACACGCTGGTGGAGATCACCCACAGCCACCCGGAGGGCCCGCTGGCCTTCTCGCAGGAGGACGAAACGACCATGGCCGCGCTCCAGGCCGCGCTGGGCCGGCCGCTGCGCTTCTCCGTGGTGGCCCCCGACGGCATGGTGGTCCGCATCGGCGGCGAGGACGTGCTGGTGCGCGACGAGCCCGCGTGGGCCGCGCCGCTGCGCATCGCCTCGGGGCTCCTGTACGGGCGGCCCCGTCCCGGCCCCACCATCCTCCAGGAAGACGGCCTGCTCCTGGAGCGAGCCCACCGCAAACCGTGAGCCTCTTCTTCAGCCCGGCAGCAGGATGATGCGGGCAATCTCCGGCGGCGCGGCGACGCGCATGGGCGGACCCACGAAGCCGCACCCGCGGCTGACGTAGAGCTGAGAGCCGCCCTGCTGGCTCAGGCCCGCGTTCTGCTCGCCCCAGATGAGCTGGCCCAGCACATTGCCCGGGAACATCTGTCCGCCGTGCGTGTGCCCTGAGACCTGGAGCCCCACGCCACGCTGGGCCACCACCTCGAAGTTGGAGGGCTGGTGCGCCAGCAGAACCGACGCGCGGTCCGGCCGGAAGCCCCTCAGCGCCGCGTCCAGGTCATACCCGGCCTCACCGAAGCGGCTCGCGCTCCAGTCATCCACGCCGATGAGGTCGAAGGACGCGCCCGCGTCCCCAATGGAAACGGCACGGTTGCGCAGCACGGTGATGCCCAGCCCCCGGACGAACTCCGTCCAAGCCTCCACGCCGGAGTAGTAGTCGTGGTTGCCGGTGACGAAGTACGCCCCGTGCCGGGCCTTGAGCGCGCCGAAGCCACCCACGAAGCGCCCCAGCTCCGGCACCGTGCCGTCCACCAGGTCGCCCGTCACCGCGATGAGGTCCGGCTTGAGCGCATTGGTGCGCGCCACCAGCTCGTCCACGAAGCGGCGCTGTAACACCCCGCCAATGTGGATGTCGGTGAGCTGCACCAGCGTGAAGCCCTCCAGCGCCTTGGGCAGTCCGGGCAGCCGCACCGGGATGTCACGCACGTCCGGAGGGTGGAACGCGCGCCAGGTGCCAAAGGTGCTCACCGCCGCGCCCGCCACGGTGGCCCCCGTCGCGAGCCCCCGGGCGAGGAAGGCCCGGCGCTCGGGCGACGGCGGCTCCGGACGTTTGCGCGCCTTGGCGAAGACGCCCCGAGCCACGTCCAGCCCCAGGGTGAACATGAGCAGGTAGAGCACCAGCCCCATCCACACCAGCAGGGCGATGCTCGTCCACCACGCCACTTCGGAGGAGAACATCGCCCCGACCATCCGGGCGCCCAGCGACCCCACCAGCCCCCCGGCGAAGAGCACCATGCCCGCGCGGCGCAGGGCCTTGCTCGCCGTCACGTCGCGCACCAGGCGCCGGTACAGATAGACGTGCGCCAGCGCGAGCAGCGTGGTGACCGGCACGAGGAACAGCGCCATCCGGAGCCATTGGGGCATGAGGGGCCGTGCCTACCCGCGCAGGAGCTTGTCCACGAGCGCCACGTACTGCTGCTTCGCGGCGTCCTTCGCCAGCCCCTTGCGGCCGGCCCACGCGTCGTACTTCGCGCGCCCCTTGATATCGAGCATGCCGGGGCGCTTGCCCTGCACGTCCCCTTCCGTGCCCTGCTTGTAGAGAGAGTACAGCTCCAACAGCGTGTCGTTCGAGGGAGCCTTGGACAGCGTCTTCACCCGGCTCTGGGCGGCGCTGAAGTCATCATCGAGGGCCATGCGCGGTCTCCGGCAAGCGTGTGCCGGAGACCTTAACAGCCGGCCTCACATCGTCGGCAGCCAAAGGTGGCGGATGTCCGCGGGCAGCTGGGCGCTCACGTCCTCCGCCTCACCTTCGCTGATTTGATGACGGACGGCGTCCATCACCGCGCGCACCACGGGCTCCACGGCGTCTGGATTCAAGGCCAGGTCCTCGCCCACCAGCTTCAGCAGCTCGTCTCGGCCGAACTTCGACGGGCGGGGTTCGGCGTCGTGGCGCTCGCAGCGGTGCAGCAGCTCCGTGAGCTTGCGCGGCAGCTGCGCTTCCAGGTCGTGGGACTCCTCCGCCTGGATGCGCTGCTCCAGGCCGCAGAGCACGGAGACGGCCGCCTGCTGGGCGACGCTCGGGGACATGCCGCCCCGGTCACAGAGGTGGTCGATGAAGCGGGCATACGTCTGACTGGCCCGCATCGCACTGCGCCGCGCACGCCGCTCCTCGATGGACAGCTCGCGCCGCTCCTCCGCATGCTCCTCGTCCTGGGGTGCGCCGGAGCGGCGCTGCGGATCACGGTCTTCAGCCATGGGGGTCCTCCCTGTCGATCCCGGTGGGTAACAGGGTGACCATGCCGGCCCCGGAGGGCACGTCATCGCGGACTGCTGCACTGTCCGCCGGCTGCCTGACTGCTAGGCGGCCACACGCCGGACGTAGGTGTCCCAGAGGGCGCCGAAGAAGAAGCCGCCGAAGCGGGCCAGGGCCTCCGCCCGCTGCACGCCGTCCCGGGCGTTGAGCACGCGCAGGGTGGTGAGCTGGCGCGCGAACTCCTCCGCCGTCAGCCGCAGGAAGCCCCGGCCCATGCACGGCGCCTCCGGGCCGTCCCCCCGGTGCAGGGACACGAACAGCGTCGTGGTGTCCTTCCACAGGTCCAGGCCCGGGTCGTCGTAGAGGTCCTTGTAGCCCTCCAGGTAGTACGCCTCGCCGGACTCGCTGAGCAGGTGCAGCAGGTACTCCATCCGCTGGCCGCCCGGCCGCGCGTGCTCGCGGGTCATCAGGCGCAGCTCGCCGCGCGTCACCACCAGCGGGCGGGACGACAGCACCGGCGCCGTCACCGTGCCCGTCAACGTCAAGGGGTGACGCTCGTCGCGCAGCGTCGCGTCCAGGTCCTCGGCCGTCACGGTGAGCACGAAGCGCAGGGGCGTGGCGTCGTCACGCTCCGGGTCGCCGGCCTCCAGGTGCGGGGCCTTCACGTCACCGGACAGGAAGCCGTGCATCGTCTCCGTGAAGCGCACGCCCACGGGCCCGGGGGCCTGGGGCGCCGAGGCCTCCGGCAGCGGCGCGTAGTCGATGGTCCACCCGTGGCGACGGGCCATCAGGGCGCAGGCGCGCTCGGCCACCGCGGAGATGGTGAGCAGCGGGTTGATGCCCAGCGAGCGAGGCACCACGGAGCCATCGGACACGTACAGCCCTTCATGCACCGCGTGGCCGGAGGCACCGGAGAAGACGCGCCCCTCGTGGTCCACCACGCCGTCCTCCGCCCGTTCGGCCATGACACAGCCGCCCAGCGGGTGCGTGCACAGGAGCTCCTTGCCGAAGGCCTCGGACCAGAGCGGGTAGCGCACGAAGGTGCCGCCCAGCGCGGCGGTGGCCCGGCGCAGGCGCTCCTCGATGCGGGTGAGCTGCGGGTCGCGGCCGGCGTCCGGCCAGTGCAGGCGCACGCGGTCGTGCTCCAGCCGCAGCTCGCCCTTGCCCTCGTCATGCGACATCACCATCAGCGTCTGCGTGTGCTCCACCGCGCCGTGGTCCGGCCCGCGCACGAAGCTGTCCGCCTGGCGCAACCGCTCCTGGACCCAGTCCAGGATGCCCTCGTCGGTGTCCTCGCCCACCAGCGCCGCGGCCCCCGCCAGCGCCGCGGGCATCAGCGACGCGAGCGCGCCGGGGATGGCGCCCTCCTCGATGATCATCCCCTCGTCCAGGCGCGCGGTGTCGCGCTGGTCGATGACGCCCGCGATGCAGGGGCCCACCGGGTCGCGCGTCTCGTGGTCCTGCTCGCCGTGGCCCACGCCGTGGACGGGCATGTCCAGGTTGTAGCCGAAGGCCAGCACGTCGCCATTGCTGCTGAAGCGGTGGCCCAGCTTCGAGGACACCGGAAGGCCAAGCTCGCGCGAGCGCAGGAGAATCTCCGCCGTGCCCATGGTGCCGGCCGCCAGGACGACGCGGTCCGCGGTGAGCCAGGCGTCGGGCGCGTCGAAGCGCTCGCGGCCGGTGTTGAGGGGGCGGTAGTAGACGCGCCACTTCGCGCCGTCCGGCACCACCGCGCGCACCGACACCTCGGTGAAGATGCGGGCCCCGTGCGCGTGCGCGTCCGGCAGGTAGTTCATCAGCACGGTGTTCTTCGCGCCGGTGTTGCAGCCCGTGGCGCAGTCACCGCACAGCGAGCACCCCGGCTGCCGCACGCCCGCGGCGTTGACGCCCGCCTCGAACGTCACCGCCACCGGGGGCCGCGTCAGCCGCCCGCCCAGCTTCTCCGCGGAGATGCCGAACGTCTTGAGCTTCTGCAGCGGCGGGTGGTCCTCCGGGTACGGCAGGGGCCGCAGCATCAGCTCCGCTTGCGTGAAGCCGTCCTCCAAGAGGCCGTGCACGTCGGCGCGCAGGGCCTGGGGCCAGCGGGGGTCCTCGAACACGCGAGGGTCGGGCCGCATCGTCACGCCGGCGTTGATGAGCGACGTCCCGCCCAGGCCGCAGCCGTCGATGACGGACACGTCACCGTTGCGGTGGACCTCGATGAGGCCGGTGGGGCTGCCCACGTCCAGGTCGCCCTGGCCCGGAGCGCAGTGGAGCTGGAACTCGGCCACCGCCTGCGCGGGCGTGCGAGGCATCTCCCCCGGGTGCATCTCCCGGCCACGCTCCAGCACGCACACCTGCTGCCCCGCGCGCGACAGCCGGCTGGCGGTGATGCCTCCGCCATAGCCCGACCCCACGACGACCACGGGGTAATGGGATGCCAGCTCGCTCAACGGGGATGACAGCCTGCGCATGCTCACCTCGGGCGGCCTGACCGCCGCCATTTTTCAGATGCTGCTTTTATTCCCCACCGGTGACATCCGGGACGGGGGCCGCATGCTGCGCGGTCCAACGGCGAGGATCCACTCCCCATCCGTCC